>NZ_LZML01000099.1:0-6348 GCF_001665695.1 Nocardia sp. 852002-51101_SCH5132738
AATCTCTCCTTCAACCGCCCGTCCGAGGGCATCTGATCACAGATCGCCCGGACTTACACGGTTGCCATGACACCCCCCCGGTTGACGGTCGCGGTATCCAACGGCCCGCTCGCCGACCGCAGCTTCGGGCCGCTCAACGCGATCGGGATGCCCGAGATCATGGTCTCGACACTGGTCTCGACCCTCGGTGCCGGCAGTCCCCTGGACCTGTCGAGCAAACTGGCGGAATTCTCACTCGCCCAGCACTATCGACACATCGACATCCCGTTGCTGGTGATCAACGGCGCCCGCGACACCCTCGCCGACACCCAGGACTCGATCGATATCGCCATCGCCGCACCGCAGGCCCAACTGGTGCTCTACGCCGACGACGACCACTGTGCCATGGGCCATGCCGAGCAGTGGACGGCACTGTCGGCGAAGTTCTTTCACGATCACCTGATCGCCCCCGCCGAGGTCACCGCGTGAACCAACCACACGACACCGCCGGCGACCCGCTCCCACGGCTACGGCGCGTCCTCAATAGAAGTGCACGCCACATCGACACCCAGGTCGACAGCGGCACCGGCTGGCGCACCTACACCGAATCCGATGCCGGTCAAGGATTCTCGGTGATCGAGCCCGCGTTCACCACCGCGTTCGAAATAGCGCGCTACGACACACTCGGGCTGGGCGACGGCGCCGTTGTTCTGCCGATATGCCCGGCGTCCTTCCGCGACTTCATGATCTTCGAAAAGCACGCTGTCGATGCCGCACGCGGTCTGACCCGTCGTTTCCTGCCCGCGGCCGCACGTGTCGCCAACGCCTACGAGACACTGACCCGACGCACTTTTCCGCCCTTCCGGCCGCACGCGCTGTGGTACCGCGAACCGATCTACTACATGTCCAACGCCTTGACCATCGTCCCCTCCGGAGTCCCGGTCAGCGCCCCGACCTACACGCGGGCATTGGATTTCGAACTCGAACTCGGCGTCGTGCTCGGCGCCCCGCTGCGCGACGCCACCACCGAGGAGGCGGCCGCGGCAATCGCCGCCGTGGTAGTGATCAACGACTTCTCCGCCCGCGATGTCCAGCTGGCCGAGATGCGTTCGGGTTTCGGTCCGCAACGAGCCAAACATTTCCTCACCTCGATGTCGGCGACCGCGGCCGCCGGGCCGGCCCTCACCACTCGCCTCGACCGACTGACTGCCACGGTCATGGTCAACGGAGAAATCCTGCCGCGCACCGGAACACACGACGCCCGGTACTCGATGGCCGAGGCCATTGCGCACGTGTCCCGCGGTGAACAGCTCTACCCCGGAGAACTGCTGTCCAGCGGCACCCTGCCGGGCGGTTCCGGGATGGAACTGGGGCGATGGCTCACCCCCGGCGACCAGCTGCGCCTCGAGATCGACGGCGTCGGACTCATCGAACACGACATCCGCGAGTAGGGCCGACATGAAAATCGATCAAGTCTCCGATTCCGTCCATGTCGTAGCCGGCACCAACGTCAACTGGGCGCTCATCGACGACGGTAGCGGGGTCACCGTGATAGACGCCGGATACCCCGCAGACACCGCCGACGTCCTCGCCTCGATCCACCAGATCGGTCGGCGACCGGCCGACGTTCGGGCCGTGCTCATCACCCACGCCCACCTCGACCACATCGGCGCGATCCCGACACTCATCGAACAGGCCGGCATGCCTGTCTACACCGGCGCCGAAGAGGTCCGCCACGCCAAACGCGAATACCTGCAACAGATCACCCCCACCGGCATGCTCAAACAACTCGCCAACCGACGCGGACGCCGCTGGGTCGCACACACCCTGCGCGCGGTCCGCGGCCACACCGGCATGGCCGTCCCTCGAGCCGAAACGGGCGAACCCGCAACGTTGGCGGCACTGCCCGGCGGGCTTCTCGCGATTCCCACCCCCGGCCACACCAGCGGCCACACCGCCTACCTCATGCCCTCCGAAGGCGTGCTCTTCTCCGGAGACGCCCTCGTCACCGGTCATCCACTGCTGCCTCACACCGGACCCCAACTCCTCCCCGCGGTGTTCAACCACGACGAGAAGCTCACCCACGACACCGCCCTACATCTCGCGACGATGCAGGCTCACACCCTCGTTCCAGGACACGGGCTCCCCATCAACTTCGACCGGGCCCACATCGCCGCGACCTTGCAGTCGCGACCACCAACCCATCGACGCGGACAATAGATGCGCACAACATCCGCACACGCACATCGAGACGGCTTCACGCCGGTCATTCGGCTGAACTGCGGTGCCGTGAGCCACGCGAGCTGAACAGGCCGCTACCGCATCGCCGGACAACGACCGGGACTGGGACTGTCGGATAACGGCTCTGGCTCACTTCCGGTGGCGGTCCATCTATGCGAGCAGGATCCGGTTGTCGGAGTAGCTCAAAGCTGGCCCGCCCGTACATTTGTCGTTTGATCAGCTTGGTTTTCGTGTTGACGCCTTCGATCGGTCCGTTGCTGTAGGACACACGTCAACAATACGAGACCCGACCGAACGGTCTGCCAAGCCGGGCAGCGCCTACGAGTCGACGACTGCCGGCCGATGCTCCGGCAGCACGGTCGCCAGGTAGGTGCCACTTACCCCGCCCCTGCAGCGCACGAGATACGCCACAATCCGGCCGGCGTCGTCGGGATGCCGGTGCACGCTGTCGACGATGCCGGTGTACGTCCGTGCCGCGGGGTCGCCTGGTTCGATGGGGCGGCCGTCGATGTCGCCGCACCACTCGATGCGGTCACCGACCGCCCGCACCGACTCGTTACCAAGGCTCACTTCCGGCAGGAGAATGAGCTGTCGACGATCGCGGTCGTGGTTCGGGAGGACTCGGCTACCTCACACGACGTTGACGTCGATAGGGCCGTCCTGGCTGACCCAGCCGCCGCTGGTTTTGGTGATGATGACGTAGAGCCGGCGCCATTGCGTGTCCATTGGAACGACGCATTCGCCCCGCCGATACTGCCGGCCGCGGTCGCTGTCCCGACGGTCACCTCGCCACCGGGATTGGTGCGCTGGGTCAGGGTGGCGGTGTAGCCAGGGAATGCCGAGAAGGCGTTCACGGTGTTGATGCTGTCGATACCCAAATAGACTGGGCCACTTTGTCGCTCAGCCCGTTCTACTCCGTTTCAACGAACTGAAAATTCGTAGTTCAACTGCACTTTTCGATTCGGCGGGAACGATTGATTTCACTCGTGATCGCCGATTCACACGGACTTGCAGAACGTCGACAGGACGTCGCGGATTCACTGGCGGTCAGGCGATCTATCGCGGATCCCGACCAGCGGCGACGCCGGGAACTTCCGCAATTTGCGGATGGTGCAACTCGGCATCATTCACCGAACCGCTGCTGCGCGGTATCGAGTGCAGCCACGCCGGTAGGTTGGCTGACCCGGTATCGACCGTTGATCGGCTACGGTTCGACTCGGCGTTCTTGCACGACACCCGCGCGCTTTTCACCGTGACGATAGCGAGGATCCGTGTCGAACCGCGCTCGTTCCCCCTGGTACGTGGTGACCTCCGTGATCGCAGCGGCGGTCGTAGCCTGCGGTGCCGTGCCCGCCATGGCCCAGCCGGGCCCGACGCCGGGGGCGGTGCCCACCCCGGAGTGGGGGCAGTGCGCTGCCCCCAACCCTCCCGACCTGGAAGGGTTCGAATGCGCCACCGTGCCGGCACCGTTGGACTACGAGCATCCAGACAAGGGCACGATCGAGTTGGCGGTGATCCGGCACCGGGCGACCGACCCGCAGCACCGCATCGGAAGCCTGCTGTTCAACCCGGGCGGGCCGGGGGGATCGGGCACCAACGACCTACCGCAGCTTTATCCGCTGTTCGCCCAGGAGATGCGGGAGCGGTTCGACATCGTCAGCTGGGACCCGCGCGGGGTGGGTCGGTCGACCTCCGTCCAATGCTTCGCGAATAAGACGGAATACGACAATTGGGTCGAACGGTTGCCTGTGGGGTTCCCGGTCGGTCGCGAGGAGGAGCGGCGCTGGATCGAAGGGTATGCCGAGCTGGGCCGGCGTTGCCAGCAACGCAACCCGGTCCTGTTGCGGTTCGTCTCTACCGCCGACACTGCGCAGGATATGGATCTGCTGCGGCGTGTGCTCGGTGACCAGCGGCTGACCTACCTGGGGATCTCTTATGGCACGGTGCTGGGCGCCACCTACGCCAACCTGTTCCCGGACCGGATACGGGCAATGGTGCTCGACGGCAACGCCTATCCGTCGGCGTGGTACGACCAGAACCCCTGGCTGCCGACCTTCCTGCGGGAGAACTCCGACCTCGGGTCGGCTCGCACCCTGGGTCAGTTCCTCGACCTCTGTGCCCGGGCCGGGCGCACCCGCTGCCCGTTCGCCGCCGACAATCCCTGGGCCACCCGAGCGAAGTACGAGGAACTGATGCGTCGCCTGCTGGTACATCCGCAGGGCGAGGTCACCTACGCCGCCGTCGCGGCCGCCGTTCGCGGGAGCCTGTACTTCGTTCATCCGCCCAGCCCTGCCAACTGGTCAGTATTGGCAAAGTTCCTGCAACAGCTGTGGGAGGGGCAGACGCCGGAGACACCCGTCATGGCGGCACCGCCGATGGCTTGGTTCCCGACGCCGAGTCGAGTCCTCCCGTTCCCTCCGGGCGGCCCCTTTCCGGCCCAGGAGCAAAAGTACATGGGTGTCGAGCAGGCCCTCGCGGTCACCTGCAGCGAGAGCCCCAACCCGCCCGATCCACACGCATACGGTGCCCTGGCCAAGTTCAGCACTGCTCGCGCCGGGACGATGGGCCCCTGGTGGACGTGGGTAACCGAACCGTGCTCCACTTGGCCGGCCCGGGCGGCCCACCGCTACACCGGCCCGTGGAACCGGTCGGCAACACCGATCCTGACGGTCAACACCACCTACGATCCCGGCACCCCGTACAGCAGCGCCCAGACCATGACCGCTGAACTCGGCAGGGCCCGGTTGCTCACCGTCGCGGGGTACGGACACACCGCACTGCTCAATCCGAGCAGCTGCGCGAACGCCCACGAAAGTGACTACCTCGTGCGAGGGGTGCTGCCCCCGCTCGGAACGGTCTGCCGGCAAGACACCCCACCTTTTACCGATACCGCCTCCGAAGCACCCGCGTCGACCCGCTGATTGCCCACGCAGAACCGATCACGAGCGCAGCAGATCCCGCGAGGACTCCGCACGAACGTACGACCGACCGCAGATCACGCGGCGAAACCGCCTGCGCGGCAGCAATATCGGAACTCACGCGGCCCCGGCGCGGCGCCCTGGCTGGGATAAGCCCGGCGACGACTACCGCCGCGGATACAGGCCGGATGCGTCCGCAGTCTCTCGGGCCCTGGACCAGTAGCTGCAGGAATACGAGCCCCAGGCCGACGACGGTCGCGGTGGAACCCGCGCCGTAGCGGACCGCCCGCAAAGAGAGGGTGCCGGTTCACCACCGGCCGCACCCCGCTGGTGGGGGTGTACCGCAAACGAGATAAGGCCAGGTGCCCAGGACAGCCCATTGTTCGACGACGAGCCGGGTTCCTAGCTGACCACGCATGAACGAGGGCCCCGGCAGTCCGAGTCGGGGGTCTCTGCTCGTGCGTGATTACAGGTTGACGTTACGGCGATTTAGGATCGCCGAGATAGCGCCACCGGATCCGGGTGAACACCTCGTCCGAGTTGGTGTCGCTGACCGAGCCCCAGGTCCGCGGCCGCAGCGAGACCGTCCACCTCGCGACAGCTTGCCGATCGGCCGCGGCAGGCCGACTGGGCCGACCCAGCCTGTCCTCCTACCCGTCTTGAGCCCTTGGCGGCGGTCCGGGGCGCCGGCATTGTCCTGAACGCGCGGCCCGGTGATCCCACACTCGGCTGATTAGACCGTGGATCATTGGTTGCCACCGGGACGCAGGTTGAAGGCCCGCCGCGCGCATGCGTGTAGCTTCCGGCAGCAAGGCGCGTGCTCGGCGGTCAGAGCGCCTCGAAATTGGCGAGCGGTAACAGTGATGAACGACCGTTGCCGTTTCGGCGGCAACGGGTATCGCAGCGGACGGAATCCGCCGGCGCATGGGCGTGCCGCTCACCACCTACACCCGCATCCCACCGCAGAACTGACCAGAGTCAGAGTCCTCCCCCGCCCGGGTCCCGAGAGTGCGGAGGCATTGCGCAAGTCCGCCGATGCGGCAACAGGGACCGTCGACCCTCCGAGGGGGAGCCCAGCAAAAGGTCACCAAGATATGTCAAGCCAATGGACTGCCGTCCACGGTTGAAACTGGGGGACTGTCGGTGTTCCGGTGGATCTGATCTCGGTCCGATGAGTCGAGCCTGATGGCTCGGCAGGAAGGACCGACGA
>NZ_LZML01000100.1:0-33428 GCF_001665695.1 Nocardia sp. 852002-51101_SCH5132738
TGGTCGCCCTGCACCTGACCGCGCCGGTCCTCATCATCGCCGCCGCACTGGTCCGCGGCCGGCGGGCGCCCACGCTGCCGGTACTGGCCGAACTGCTGCTGGTCGGGGCGGCGATCTGGCTGGTCGCCTGGCGGCACCCGGGCGGCGACGCGCAGATCGCGGCCCTGACCGGATGCGCCCTGGCGCTGGGCAGTGCGGCCTGTGTGGCGATGCTGGTCAGCGTGGTCGCCCGGCACTCGGGACCGGACCACACGGCCACCTCGGCGGCCTTGCAGTTGCTGTTCGGCGGCATCGCGAGCAGCCCGCTGCTGGTGCTCGATCCACCGTCCGGGCGGGTGGCGGCCGAGCTGGCCGCGATCGGCGCCACCCTCCTCGGACCCGGATTCGCGCTCTACTGGCTGGCGCTGCGGCGATTGAGCGCGGCCACGGCCAGCGTCATCGGGCTCAACGAGGCCGTCGTGGCCACGCTGGTGGGAGCGGTGGCCACCCGGAGCCTGCCCACCGCGGCGACCGCCGCGGCGGGGTTGCTCATTCTGATCGCGGCCGGGCTAGAGCAGCGATCGGCACCGCGACATCGCGTGCCGCCCTGACGAATTCGGTACAGGTCGCCGGGTCCTTGTCGCCCCGGCCGTCGTCGACGCCGGAGTTGACATCGACCCAGGCCGGCCGGACGGCGTCGATCGCGGCCGTGACGTTGTGCGGGTCGAGTCCACCGGCGAGCATCACCGGAAATGCCGAGTCGTCCAACAGTTCGACGATGCGAGCGCTGATCGACCAGTCATGGGTGCGCCCGGTGCCGCCCAGCCGGTCGGTGGAACGCGAATCCAGCACGAGCCCATCGCAATCGGGGGCCGCGCGCTCGGCGGCGGCGACCGCCTCCGGGCCGGTGATGTGGACCGCGCGGATCACCCGCCGCCCGCCCGCACCGCGCCGGACCGCGCGCGCGGTGTCGTGGGAGATCAGGCCGTGCAGCTGGATGCAGTCGACGCCGATCCGGTCGGCGAGGCGCAACACCTCGCCGGCGTCGGTGAGATGGGTGACCAGTACGCGTTCCATCGAGGAGGGCACCAGCCGTGACAACCGGTGGGCCGATTCCGGGTCGAGTTCGTCTTCGCTGAAATGCGTCGTGCCCGAAATGAATCCGGCCGCGTCCGCATCAGCGGCGACGACGGCCCGGAGATCGGACTCGCTACGGATACCGCAGATTTTCGTTCGGACGGTGATCATCGGCACACGATACTGCCCGAACGTGTCCGGTCAGGCGGTTCGTGTCGATTACCACGCTGCCCGCCGCCGCGGCGGGGCGCTCACCCGACGCGGCGATAGGCGGTTCCGCGCCGGTCGGCCTCGGCCCACCGGCGGCGGTCCAGTTGCGTGTCGACGGCCTCCACGACGTCCGGGACGGTGATCTGGAGCAGACCCGGATCGGGGGTGTCGCCGTCGCGCTCGCCGGTGTGGCCCGCCCACAGCGCGATGTGGCGGCCGGACAGATGCGGCGGCGGCCCGCTGCGGCCGGGGGCGGTGGGGCCGAACAGCGCGACGGTGCGGGTGCCGAATGCCGTCGCCAGATGTGCGACACCGGTATCGCCGCACACCACCAGCGCCGCCTCGGCGACGGTGGCCGACAGTTCGATGAGATTCTGCTGCCCGGCCAGTACCTGGTCGTGCGACAGCCCCGCGCGGGCGGCGATGCCGAGGGCGAGGTCGCGTTCGAATTCGTCACCGGTCACCACGACCTCGCGACCCTGCACGAGCAGATGCCGGATCACCGCGGCGAATCGTTCACCGGGCCAGCGGCGGGCGGGCGCTCCGGCGCCCACGTGCACCACTACGCAGTCGCGGTGACTGGTGGTGGCCACCGGCGGCACCAAGCCGAGATTGCGGCGGTCGGCGTTGATTCCGGCCGATTCCAGCAGATGACACCAGCGGTCGATGTCGTGCATATCCGCTTGCCATTCGGGGCCGTCGAGATCGGGAAAGGCGGCATTGCGGTAGCTGAGCAGCCGGGCGGGTTCGGTGCGGGAGAGTTCGACGATGCCGTCGGCGCCGGGGCCCTGCAGATTGACCGCCAGGGCGGGGGCCGCGCCGTCCCAGCGCATGGTGTGCGGGTCGGCGGCGGCGACCATCTCGTCGACCGAGGTGATCAGGTCGACGATGGGTTTGAGCCGGTGCGGTGCGGCCAGCACGATGTGATCGCGTGGCCTCGCCCGGCGTAGCGCGCGAAGAGCGGGGACCGCGGTGAGAAGATCACCCAGTCCACGTGCGCGCAGCACGAGTACAACCGCCACCCTCTTCTCCTAGCCATCACCAAGCGACCCAGCAGTCCCGACCCACTCGATTCCGCGCCGTTGCCGCGGCACGACCGAAGAGAGCCACCTGAGGATGACTACCCGACCCGATCCGGCGTGAAACGCGCGTATTTCCGCCGGGTCCGCGTCGGTGCTGTGGCCGGGGGCGGCGGAACCGGTAACCTGAGCGACGGTCGGGCCGAAACAAACTGGAGGATTTCATGATTCGCACCGCTGGACTCATCACCGCCGTCGCGGCGGCGGGCGCGTTCGCAGTGCTCGGCGCCGGTGCCGCGCAGGCCGCGCAGGGCACTGTCACCGTCAACGGGCAGATCTACAACAACCCGACCGGTTGCATCGAACCGCACGCCTACCAGCTCACCGTCGGCAACAGCACCGACAAGGTGATCGAGGTCCACGCCGGGCGGGGATGCACCGGGCCGGTGATCGGCAAGGTCGACCCCGCCGGCATCACCATGGTGCCGCGCGGCAGCCTGCTGATCGTCGAATAATTCTCCCCGTTCCGCCCCGCGTCCGAGGATCGGCGCGGGGCGGGGCCGTGTCTGCGCACGGCAGGACAACGGCACCGTGAAAGCGAGCCCGCGAGAATGCCTGCGGCGGTGCGGATATCCGGGGCCCGGCGGGGATGTAAGCCCTACTACGCCGTGTCGTTGAATTGGTGCCGATGATCTACGCTGTGAGCCATGACAGTGGTCTACAACCTGGTGGTCGTCACCCACCTGCTCGGACTCGCCGCGGTGATCGGCGGATACGCCGCCGGCCGGCCGGCGGTGTCGCAGGTGATGCTCTGGGGTGCGCGGGCGCAGATCGTCACGGGTCTGATTCTGGTCGGCATGGCCGACGGCATCGATTCGCTCGACAAGAATCTCGACATGGCCAAGATCGTGGTGAAACTGGTCATCGCGGTCGCCGTGGCCGGTCTGGCCGAGATCGCACACGCGGATGCCAAGCGTGGCAAGACCATTGCCTGGATGGTCGACGCCGCCGGACTGCTGGCCATCGCCAACGTGTTCGTGGCCGTGCTGTGGCACTGACATCCGATGCGGTTCGGCACCTGTTGCCGAACCGCATCGAGTGCGTGCGGTGCCCGGTTCAGCCCTCCAGCAGGGTCTGGCCGATATAGCCCTGCGCGTCGGTGATTCCCGGTGGAATCACGAACACCGCGGACCCGACGGGAGTGGTCCAGGTGTTCAGGGCGTCGAATTCGGCGAGACGACGCTGCACCGGCAGATACTGCGTCGTGATATCGCGCTGGTAGGCGGCGAACAACAGCCCTGAATTCGAGGTGGTCCCGGGCGCGGGGGCATCGTCGTAGTTGTAGCCGCGGCGCAGGAAACGCTCGCCGTCGCTGGTGCGATGCGCCCGCGCGATATGCGCCGAAGGCGGAATGACCGGGATGCCGTGGGCGTCCACAGCCGCGAAATCCGGATTGTCGCTTTCCCGGGTTCCGGTCAACGGCGCCCCGGTCGCGATGCGCCGGCCCACGGTCAGTTCTCGCCCCTCGGGGTCGAGTTCGTCCCAGGTGTCCAGATTCATCGCGATCCGGCGCAGCACCATCGACGTTCCACCCCGCAGCCACGGCAGGGTCGCGCCGTCGTCCCACACCAGCCGATCGAAATCGGCCCCGGGGGCGATGTTGACCGTGCCGTCGACCTGACCCATCAGATTGCGCATCGTCTGCCCGGCAGCGGCGTTGCGGAATCCGCGCTGGGTCCAGCGCACGGTCACCAGCGAGGTCACGCTGCGCGAGAGCGCCCGCACCGCATGCGCCACCGTCGTCGCCTCGTCCGCGCAGACCTGCAGCAGCAGATCCCCGTCACAGAATGCGGGGTCGAGCCGGTCGATGGTGAAGCCGGGCAGTTGCGTGAGCCAGTGCGGCCGCGCGGATTCCAGTCCCGCCACAGTGAACAGCCGCGGGCCGAATCCGATGGTCACGGTCAACCGTGCCGGCCGGTGAGCCAGCTCCGGCTCGGTATCGGCCAGCGTCGGCTCACCGGCCACGAGCCGCGCCGCGTCCCCGGACCAGATGCGCAGCAATCCCACGAGGTCGGCACGGGCGGTGCCGGGCCGCAGATCGAAGGCCACGAACGCCGCGTGCTGCTGCGGCGCGGTCGCGACCCCGCCCTGGTGTGGTCCGTAGAACGGTTCGCGTGCGGTGCCCGGATCGGCGGTCTCGGTGCGGCGGGTCCAGCGTTCGGCGCCGAGGGTGAGCCCCGCGACCCCCGCCGCACCCGCCGCGGCCGCACTGCCGCCGAGCAACCGGCGCCGCGACAGCCGCTCAGCCACCGTGGGCGGACGTAGTCGGTGCGTAATTCTCCTGATTGCCCGCGAAGTCACGCACCTGCGCGGTGAAGGTGGTGCTGGTGCCGTCGGCGAACTTCACCGTGATCGGCGTCTGCGTTCCGGTGCGCAGCGGGGCCTTCAGGTCGATGAACATCAGATGGTCGCCACCCGGCGTCAGTTTCGCGCTGCCGTGGGCGGGGATCGCCAGCCCGCCGGCCTTGGGACGCATCATGGACGCGCCGTTCGACTGGACCACCTCGTGAATCTCCACGCGCGCCGACGCCGGGCTCGTCGCATCGACGATGCGGATCTCGTGGCCGCTGGTGTTGGTGAAATTCGCGAACGCCGCCGACATCCCCGCGTTGGCGGCCTTGATCCACTGATCACCCACGGTGACCGAATCGGCGTCCGCGGCAGTGGATGTGCTGCCGGACGAACAGCCGGCCAGCAGCAGTGGGATCGAGGCCGCGGCGGTGATCAGCAGGCTCGCCGACCGACGCCGGCGGGTGGAACCTGCCGTGTGGCGGGACGGCGGTGTCGTACCGTGGGGCCGGGCCTGGGTGGATGCCGCACGGCGAGGGCCGCGGGCGCTCGAGGCGAGGGGGGAACGCCCGGTGTGGGGGAGAGAGGACATTGGTGAACTCCATTGCATGAGAAGGGGTTTCATCGAGCAGGCGGCACGTCGTCGCGGATTCTCACCGCGCCCCGGCGCTCGTCACACCCTCGAACCACGCGTTGCGCGGCGTAGGGGTGAGTGCGCGGCGTATACCGCCACCGGTGTTCGTTCGTTGCTGCGTGCCCAGCGGCGAGCGGTGCGACCTCCGCGGTCACACGCGAATCAGCCACCCGCAAGCCTGTCCGGCGTATCCGATCGCCCAGGACGTCGTCGGAAACCGGCGAGGACCGACCGACCAGCACTGCGCCCGATCAGCGGTCAGGGCGTGACCGTCACACCGATGACCGTGACCGAGCATGCAGGCCCGCCGACGTCGACTGATACGCCGACAGCTCGAGCGACCGCCTCGGCGAAGCGTCGGTAGCTGTCCAGGTGCCGCGCGATAACGGTCGATTCGGGTAGCCGCAGTTGCCGCTTGCCGCTTGCGGGTCGGCGGCTGCCGCTCGGCGGTGTGCCGTCACTGGCTCACGGACGTTGCCGCACGGGCGCGGCTGCACGTGCTGTGCGATCCGATGTGACGCTCTCGAGAGCTATCCGTACATCCGGTGGCTCAGCCGTTGGTCGTCATCCGTGGTCCGGCCGCGATCCGGCAAGCCAGTGGACACGTCCACCGATGTGCCGGTATCACGCCCACGCGGGTACGCGGTGCAAGGCAGCGAACGAACCGGTGAGCCTCGGCGGACCGCGCCGCCCGGTGCCGGAGGCCAGCACGAGCCACCGCGGCGCGGTCACCGTATCCGGTACCGAGACGACGACCGGAGCGCTGGAGACGCCGAGGTTGTGCGCGACCGCGCCGACCACGCGGCGGATCAGCGAAACGGCGCGTCGCAGTGTGATTTCCGCGCCGCGGACGAGGACCGCCCCGACCACCGTCGCCGTGATGTGCGCGACCAGCATGGGGGCGGTGATCAGCACCTCGTGGCAGTGCGGGGACGTCGACAACGCCAGATGGCCGATCGCCTGGCCGACCGCGAGCAGGCCCATCAGCCGGAACAATCCGGTGCGGGTGTGTGCGGCGAGGCAGCCGATCGCGGTGCTGGCGGCGATCAGCATCATGATCGCCGTGGAGCCGGGTGCCACCGCGCCACCACCGAGGGCGTGGGCGGCGATACTCACCGTGCCCGCGGCGGCGCCGACGCATCCACCACGCAGCTGCGTGGAAGGGTCGGCCGTTGCTCGCACGAGATCATGGTATCGGGGCTCGCCGGCGGGCCGGGCCGCCAGGTCCACCTGTAGGCACCGGCCGTGATGCCCGTCACCACCTGCGGTTTCGGCGCCTCGCGGTTGCGGCGGTCAGAGGATCTCCAGTTCGGCCTCGCGCAGATCCTGGGGGAAGACGAATCGCCGCAACGCCCAGAATCGGAAGGCCATCGCCAGCAGGACACCGAGAATCTGCCCGGTGATGAAGTTGGAGACCGCCTGGGTGAACGCGCTCACATGCGGCACCCGGATATCGAAGACGTACAGCGCGACCGCCTGCGGAATGACGGTCACGCCGACGGCGAGCGCGCTGACGGCGAAGAACAGCGCGGCCTCGTGACTGCGCTGGCGCCCGCCGCGGGTGTTGAACGACCATTCCCGGTTCAGGATGTAGGAGGCGATCGTCGCGATCAGCACGCCGAACGCGCGCGCGGTCAGCGGCTTGTCCGGCAATACGGTCAGCTTGAGGGCGTACACCACTCCGGTGTCCACGAACCACGTGATCGCGCCGACGACGGCGAATTTCATCAGCTCCCGATGGGCGAGCAACAGTGCGCGCCAGCGTTCGGGCAGCCGGTCCAGTCCAGCCTGCACCAACGACACGCAATCCACCCTAACCGTGAGCCGCGCACCGGGCATCCGGACAGCGATCATGACCCGCGAGGTAATCGTCACGCCCACCCGTGCCGCATACGATCGAGCAGGTGCCGACCCATACTGCCGGGGATCTGCTGCGCCACTGGCGTCGCACCCGCCGCCTCAGCCAGCTGGAACTGGCCGGGCGCGCCGAAACCTCGACCCGTCACCTCAGCTTCGTCGAAACCGGCCGGTCCACGCCGAGCCGCCAGCTGATCCTGCACCTCAGCGAGGAGCTCGACATCCCACTGCGCGAACGCAATCGGATGTTGCTGGCCGCCGGTTACGCCCCGGTCTACGCCGAACCCGGATTGGATACCCCCACCATGGCCCCCGTCCGCACCGCGATGCGGCAGATCCTCACCGGCTACGAGCCGTATCCGGCGTTGGCCGTGGACGCGCAGTGGAATATGGTCGACGCCAATTCGGGTGTCGCCCTGTTCCTCGACGGCGTTCGCGCCGATCTGCTGACTCCGCCGGTCAACGCGCTGCGGCTGAGCCTGCACCCGGAGGGTCTGGCGCCGCGGATCCTGAATCTCGCGCAGTGGCGCGGACATCTGTTCGAACGCGTCGATCGCCAGATCGAGGCCACCGGCTCGGCCGATCTGGCCGCGCTGCGCGCCGAACTGCTCGAATATCCCGGTGGCCGCGACGATCCCGGCCTGCCCGAACCGGATCAGGCCGTCGTCCCGCTGCGGCTGCGCCACCACGACGCCGAACGCGGGGATATCGACCTGGATTTCATCAGCACCATGACCATCTTCGGCAGTCCGATGAACGTCACGGTCGCCGAACTCGCGATCGAGTCGTTCCTGCCCGCGAGCCCGGCGACCGCCGAATTCCTGCGCAGCCGTTCACATATCGAGTAGATGCGGCAGCCCGGCCCGATAGCGGTCGGCGTCGATGCGTTTGAACGGTTCGAGCTCGGGCGGCGCGTACATCGGGAACACCGCCGCCCGCGGCGCCGCGTCACCGGCCGCGTCGAGCACCGCGTTGGCCGCCTTGCGTCCCGCTTCGCACGCACCCTCCATGGTCGCCAGGTCGATGCCGGTCCGCACGTGGTCGCCGCAGAAGAACACGTTGCCGATCGCCGAATGCGCCTCCGGCCGGTGGTCCCAGGAGCCGACGGTGTTCACCAGCAGCGGGGTGTCGTTGCGGTTGCCGCCCTCCTCGAAATGTACGCCGGGATCGACGAACCACGAGTGCAGGTCGTCGTCGCGCAGCCAGCCGGTGCCGGTGTTGAGCCAGCGTTTCAGCTGTGCCCAGACTTCCTGCACCACTTCGTCTTTCGAGCACTGTTTGGCCGGTTTGCCGAACAGGATGCCGGGGGTGTCCCAGTCCGACACGTCGGCGGACAGGCATTCCACCACCGTCCCGTCGCCGTAGCGGGCCGCGAAATCGCCGCGCCACATCGGCGCCTGCCGCAGTGCGGTGATCGCCCACGGCGAGCCGAGTGCCGCGATATGTCCTTCCGGCACGCCGGTGGGCCGGCGCAGATAGAACTGCACCCCGACCATCCAGTCCAGCACCAGCTCACGCATCCCGGCCAGCGCCGGGTCCGCGGCGAGAATGTCGTCGTCGAGGATCGTGGCCGCGCGGTCGGCCGGCATCGCGCATACGTACCAATCCGCCTGCACCGCACGTCCGCCCACGTTCGCACCGCTGATCCGGTCACCGGACAGGCGCAGGCTCGTCAGTCCCGCGCCGGTGACGAACCGGACTCCCTGTCCGGACAGGTGCGCCACCCACGGATCGATCCACGCCTCGTTGGTGGGGCCGTTCAGGATCCGGTCCACCCCGCCGCGATACTGCGGCGCGATGCCGGCGCCGGCGAAAACCAATGCCTCTCCGATGGTTCCGATGGTGCGCGCGGAGCTGGTCTCCGACTTGGCCGCCACCGTGATCCGGGTCAGGGCGCGCGCCAGATAGTCCCGATAGGCCTGCGACTTCCCGTTCGCCCCCACCGCGTCCACCCATGATCGGTACTCCCATTCGCCGAAGCGGCGTTCGGGCGAGCTGGTGAACCACATCATCATCCGATCGCCGAAGAACGCCAGCTCCTGCGGCGGCAGCTGCGGGATGAAGCCGAATCCGGCGACGAGCGAGTTGCGGATGCGCTCGGGGTTCAGCTCGCGCAGCCCCGCGATCTCGGTCGGCACCGTCACCGGCGGCAGATCCGGAAATCCGGCCACCGTCGATTCCACCCGGATCAGATTTCCGGCCACACCGTTCGCGTTGCCCGGGAACGGAATTCGCGCCATCGTGTCCGGCACGTGCTGGTAGCAGCCCGGGAAGAAGCGGAAGCCGTGTTCGCCCGGCAGATCGGCGCGACCACCCGCCCCGGTGCCGGGCACGCTCATACTGCGTGCCTTCCCGCCCAGCGCGGTCGGCTCGTACACCGTGACCGCGTAGCCGCGTTCGGCCAGTTCGTGCGCCGCGGTCAATCCGGAGACCCCACCACCGAACACGGCCACCGTGCGTCCCGGGCCGACCTGGCGGCGGCCCGGATTCGCCCGCGCTGCCGCCGTGGCCCAGGTGCCGTTCGCCGCCAGAGCCGCGCCCGCGACCGCCGCGCCTCGCAGCAACTGCCGCCTGCCGAATCCACCCGCATTGTCCCGACCGGTCATGTCCACTCCTCGAATCAGCGAGCGGGACCGGCCCTGCGTCGATCCCGAAGCCCGAATATCTGCGCCTGCGAAGCCTTTTCACCGAGGTCCGGCAGTATCGAGGGCCCGCCGGCCGGCCCGTCCCTCACTTCGGCGCCGCCGCGGGCCACCGCGACCACGCCGAACCCCACCGCGCCGCCTGACGTTCCCGCCAGTCCTGCGCGTTGTCGCACACCTCGCGAATCACGGTGTCCACCACCGCGGCCGCCGGCGCGTGCGCCAATGCCTGTATCGCGAACTTCGCCGCCCGCGCCGGGGTCAGCAGTTCGTCGGGGGTTCGCGCCCGGGTCATCACATCCAGCGCGAGGCCGGCCAGGTGCGGGTCGGCCGCGCCGGCGCGGTACAGCTGCACTTCGAGCGGTGTCATCTCGGTGCCGCGGGCGAGCCGGTTGGTCCACTGGTACATGGGCAGGCAGTCCTGTTCGCGCTGGTGCTCCCATCGGGCCACTGCCCGGTCCAGCGCGGCCGCGTCGTCGAGCACCGGGGCCGCGTATTCGCCGAGCAGCCGCCCGTAGCGCATCGCATCGCGCATGCCTTGTGCGGTGACGGGATCCTTGAAGTGGCCGGCGTCGCCGGGCAGCGCCCAGCCCGGACCGCTGGAGCGGCGGAAGTAGGAGACGATGTCGGTGGCCGAGCGCACCCGCCCGAGCGGTTCGCAATCGGCCAGTCGCGCAGCGAGTTCCGGGATCGCGGCCACCATGTCCCGGTAACGCTGCTCGGTCTGCCCGGCGGTGCGCGGCCCGTGCGTGACCGGCGGCTGGATCAGTGACAGCACCGCCCCGTCCTCGCACGGGAAGGCGGTTCCCAGCAGCTGCCCGGCCCGCCACTGCGCCGCCGTCGACCGCCATTCCGGGCGGTTGTCGCGCCAGTAGGCGAAGTAGCACGCCCGCCCACTGGGTTTGCTGCGGTACGGGTCCAGCGCTCCGGTCAGCCGCGCGACGGTGGAGCGCCGCCCGTCCGCGCCGACCACCAGGCGCGCCCGGATCTCGTGGGTGGCCCCCGCGCGATCGACCGCGCGCACGCCGGCGACCCGGCCGCCGTCGCGGATCAGCTCGGTGACCCGCATCGACTCGTGGATCGTGGCGCCGGCCGCGCGGGCGGTGGCGACCAGAGCGGCGTCGAATCCGGTGCGCCGCACGCACATCGCGTAGTCGATGCCGTTCACGGCGGTGAACGGTGCCCGCACCACCTGGCCCGCGCCGCCGGCGTAGGCGACCCGCAGTTGTGGCGCGCCGAGCGCCAGCACCTCCTCCAGCGCGCCCAGCGCCGCCACTTCGGCGATGCCGGCGGGCCAGAGCAGATGGGTCGAGAGCGTGTCGGAGGGAAATCGGGCCGCGTCCACGACGACGACGCCCCGCCCCGCACGGGCGAAGGCGATCGCGGCGGCCGAACCCGCGCAGCGCGCTCCGACAACCACTACGTCCGCGAATTCGCCTTCAGGGCAATCGTTTTCGTCAAGCGCTCGATCGCGCACCGGAAGGTCTCGGACGGTCGCGGCGGTACCCGAATCGGTCGGCGAAGAGTCGGCAGGTTCGTCGGTAGGCATCGGCGCCGCCTTCCGGGTCACTATGTTCGGACACTGTGTCCTAATGAGAGAATGAAGTGACTCCTCTCACATTGTCAATATGTTTGATTCGATTGTTCCCGGCAATTACCGACGCCTGAGCCGCCCGGGCCCGGTGAGACTCCGGATCACGCACCTGATCCGACCGCATCCGCGATGATCACCGGAAGGTGTGGCCACCCGGCCCGATCGGAAACGACCGTGATGAGGTACCGCGATGGCGTTGATGTCACCCCTGGACTCGGCATTCCTGCTGCTGGAATCCCGCGAACATCCCATGCACGTCGGCGGGCTCTCCCTGTTCCGTCCCTCGGGCACCGAGCCGCGATCGGCGCGGCAATTGCACGAGGAATTGGTCTCGGGCACTGACAAACTCACGTCCCTGTTCCGGCGCCGGCCCGCGCGGTCGCTGGCGAGTTTCTCCGCGCTGCAGTGGGATCTCGACGACGACGTCGACATCGACTATCACGTGCGGTTGCTGTCGCTGCCCACCCCCGGACGGGTGCGTGAACTGCTGGAACTGGTGTCGATGCTGCACGGATCGCTGCTGGACCGGCATCGCCCGCTGTGGGAGGTCTATGTCATCGACGGTCTCGCCGACGGCCGAATGGCTCTCTACACCAAGACGCATCATGCGCTGATGGACGGTGTGTCGGCAGTGCGCACTTGGCAGCGGGCCCTCTCGGCCGACCCCGATGCCCGCGACTGCGTGCCGCCGTGGCGCTCGCCCCGCCGTCGGGCGGACGCCGGCCCGACTACGTTGTTGCGCCGCTCGGCCGAGGCGGTGCGCATGGCCGGGCGGATCGGCACCGCCGTCCCCGAATTGCTGTCCGGCGCTTACGAGATCGCGCGGGACTATCCCGAACCGCGCCCGTTCCGGGCCCCGCACACCATGTTCAATGTCGCCATCACCGGCGCCCGGCGATTCGCCGCGCAGTCGTGGCCGTTGCCGCGGTTGCGCGCGGTCGGGGCGCGGACGGGGGCGACCGTGAACGACGTGGTGCTGGCGATGTGCGCGGGCGCGCTGCGCCGGTATCTGCTCGCCGAACAGGCGCTGCCGGACGAGCCATTGATCGCGATGGTGCCGGTCTCGCTGCGCGGCACCTCCGAAACCGCTGTGGGAGAGGGCAATTCGGTGGGCGCGGCGCTGTGTGATCTGGCCACCGACGAACCGGATCCGGCCGAGCGACTCGCGCGCATCCACTCGTCGATGGCGCGGACCAAGAACACCATGTCGCGGCTGACGCCACTACAGATCCTGGGGCTGTCGGCGGTGAATGTGGCGGGGCTGGCCTCGGCGGCGCTACCGGTCCGGTTGCCGTCCGCCGCGCCGCCGTTCAACATCGTGATCTCCAACGTCCCCGGCGCCACCGAACCCCGCTACTGGAACGGGCTGCGCCTGGAAGCCGCCTATCCGGCCTCGATTCCCCTCGACGGCCAAGCGGTCAACATCACGACGATCAGTTCCGGTGGCGCCATGCATTTCGGCATCATCGGCTGTCGCCGCAGTGTTCCGCATCTGCAGCGGCTGCTGACCGGACTCGAAGAATCCCTCGCCGAACTGGAGTAACCGGACTCCGCGGCAAGGTGGCGAGGATTCGGGCGCGCCGCGCGGTCGTCGGCCGGCGTCGACGGTCAGGCGATTCGCGCGGTGTCGGTGAGGGCGTCGGTCGCGGCGGTGAGAATCCGTCGCGCCCGCGGGAAGTCCTGCAGTTGTCCGCTCAGCAGGTCGAGGACAGGAAACAGCGATTGCGCGGGGACCGCACGCGCGCTCAGCACACCCGCGGTCCACGTGACGAACGTGGTGAACAACTCGTCGTCGTCGAGATACAGTGCGGTGGCGAGGAATTCGAGGATCTGCGCGATATCTTCGGCGGTGCGCTCCAGCTGGGATTCGGAGTACTCCCGCATCGCGGGGGAGCGATGCTCCAGCTCCGCCATGGTGGTCGCCAGCAACTGCGGTGTGCTGCGGGCGATCATGGTGAATTCCTGATCGGTCAGATGCGGCAGCGTCCGGTGCGGTCGGTCCGGCTGCTGCTCCCGCCGCAGCCCCCGGGCGAGCAGCTCGGCCGCGGTCGCGGCGTCCGGCGCCCAGGCGTCCGCGCCGAGCAGGTTCGCGTAGCGGCCGTCCGGCCCGAACGCCGCCCCGCCGACGAGCACCGGCACTCCGGCCGCCTGGCATGCGGTGATGGTGCCGTGCGCCGACGGCAGGCGGGTCGGCAGCGACGACGACAGCAACACGGCGTCGGGGCCGGTGTTGTGCAGGTGCGCGATCAGGTGGCGGGTCGGCACCTGGGCACCCAGGAAATCGACCTGCCAGCCGCGCAGCCGCAGCACTTCGGTCACCAGCCGGGCGGGAAGGGCATGCCATTCGCCGTCCACGCACGCGACGGTGACCCGCCCGGCCGAGGCGGGGTGCGAGGCGGCCGCATGCAGTGCCAGCGCCGTCACGGCCCGGTCGTTGATCGCGGTGGCGGTGTGCTCGTCGGCGACACTGAGGGTGTTGGCGGCCCATTCCGCACCCACCCGGCGCTGGACAGCGGCGATGACATCGAGCAGAACCGCTTCCGGTTCGAGCCCCGAATCCACCGCCGCGAGCACGATGCCGATCGCCGCGCGTTCGTCGCGGCCGGTGACCGCCGTCCACAATTGCTCGCGAAAAGCCGGGGCGTCCCGCGAGTTTCGGCGATGCGGCTCGGACATGAACGGCGGCTCCTTGGCGGTAGCGGTCACGCGAGGACGGTATCCGAGGTTCGCGGCGCGCTGATCGCGACGACCGCGATGTCGTCGTGCTCGTTGCGGCCGACCCACTGGGTGGTGAGCATGTGAATACGCTCGACCACCGCCTCCGCGGGCATATTCGCGCACTGCGCCAGCGCGGCGGTCAGACGCTCCTCACCGAACATGCGTCGGCCCAGCGGTCCGCCGCGAGCCTCGGTCACACCGTCGGTGTAGAGCAGGCAGGTTTCGCCGGGCGCGAGCGAGGTGCGGAACGTCGTGGCGCTGATCTCGGGCAGCGCGCCGACCAACTGTCCCCGCGTCTCGGCCATGTCGACGCTCCCGTCGGCCCGGACGATCAACGGCGGCGGATGCCCGGCGGAGGTCAGCCGCAGCTGCACCCGTCCTTCCCGACGCACCGCCGATGCCAGCACCAGCGTGGCGAACCGGTCGTGCCGCGAGGACATCAGCGCGTTGTTCAGCAGGGTGAGCATGCGCTGGTGATCGTCGGCCATCGGCACCAGCGCGTGCACCGTGTTGCGGATTTTGCCGGTCAGGACGGCGGCCTCGAGACCCTTGCCGCAGACGTCGCCGAGGACGACGAGGGTTTCCCCGTCCGGTGCCGCCGCGCGATGTACGTCGTAGAAGTCGCCGCCGATGATTTCGTGATTCTCCGAAGCCCGGTAGGCGCCGGCCAGTTCGATGCCGTGGACGTGGTGCAGTTGCGGTGGCAGCAGCTCGCGCATCAGGATCGCGGTGATACTGGTCTGCTCGGCGTACAGCCGTGCCGCCGACAACGCGATTCCGGCGCGACCGGCGAACAACTGGGCGAAGATCTCGTCGCGCTCGTCGAAGCTCCGCTCGCCGGAACGCCGCAGCAGGACCAGTGCACCCGCCGAAACCCCGTGGCCGGGAAGCGGAGTCACGATCACCGAGCCCGTGCCGTGCTCGAAACCGGGCGGCAGCAACCACACCGGCACCGCCGCGGGGTCCAGCCACTGCGAGGGAATGGGCGGGAAGCCGCGCAGCGCCTCGCTCAGCCCGGCCACCGCGTCGGGGTCCTCCTCGACGACGTTCACCCGCACCACACCGTGCTCGTCACAGGAGACGACCGACAGCGCCCGCCCGGCCGGGGGAGTGACGACCACCGCGGCGTCGGCGAGGTGGCGGGCGGCCAGACGGACGGTCGTCTCCAGGCATCGGTCCACGTTCAGCGAGGCCAGCAGCCGCTCGGAGGCCTGCGACAGGAATGCGGTGCGTTCGCGTTCCTGCTCCAGTTCCGAGCGGCTCTCCTGCAGCGAGGCCGCGGTGTCGCCGAGCAGCCACCAGACGACCGTCCCGTCGGCGCCGGGGGAGGCGACCGCGTGCAGTTCGCGCCCGCCCACGCGCCCGGATACCGAGGCGGGCGACGGCGCGATGCCCGAGGCGGCCGTCTCCTCGTGTGCGGTGGACAACCAGGGCGGCACCGCACGGTGCAGCGGTTCGCCCACGACCGCGTCGGGAAACAGGGCGGCCGCTTGCCCGCTCAGCGCGACCACCGTGCCCGCGCCATCGACCACCACGGCCGGATGCGGTACCGCCGACCATCGGTCGACGTCACTCACCACAGATTCGGGCACGGCGAGCTCCTCACATCCGATCGGGCGAGTGAAACCCGCTGCGCCGCAGCCGAAACCGATGTCACGGCTGGTCCGCGGAGCTGCGCCGGGGCCACTGCCCGGTGTCGGAATCCGAACGGGATTCGGCGGCGGGCGAAACCACGAATTCCACCGTCGTCCCGTCGGCGCCCGAGACGACGCGGGTGCCGGGCATGAGGGCGTTCATCATCGGCAGGCCGCGACCGCGATCGATTTCCTCGTCCGCCCGCGGCGCGCGCCAGGTCCCGCCGTCGGAGACGGCGATGCGGATCGAATGGGCGGCCGACGCGTGCAGCACGACGGTCCGGCCGTCACCGCGATGTCCGTGCTCGACCGAATTCGAACAGGCCTCGTTGACGGCCAGCAGGAGGTCGTACGCGCGATCCGGTCCGAGGCTCGTCCCCGCGAGCCAGGCGCGCAGCAGGGCCCGCACCCGCTGCAGTTCCTCGGACCGGGCCCGGAATTCGATGTGCAGGTCCTCGAGCGATCGCTGTCCGCCGCCGGTCGCGGCCTTGTGAGCTGCGCCTTCGGGACGGCGTGGGCTGTCGGGGTGACGCATACCTTCGGGGTGACGCATGGGATATCAGCCGTTCGTGTGGGAGACAGCGCTCGCGACGGCGGCATCGACGTCGTCGAAGAGTGCGAATACCGTCGACAGGCCGGTGACCTCCACGACTCGCCGCACCGGCCGCGGCGCCACCACCAGCACCCGGCCCGCCTGTCGCAGCGCGCGTACCAGCACATTCATCCCGGAGGAGTCGAAGAACTCGACCGCGGACAGATCGACGATCAGCTGTCCCGGTTGACGAGTCACGGCCTGCTGGACGGCGGTGTCCAGCCGCGGGGCGGTATGCGAATCGACCTCACCGGCGGCGACCACCACCCAGAGGCCGCCGACCGAGATCACCTCGGCGGTGCAGCCGCTGTGGCCTTCGTATCCCACGTGTTCACCCTTCCCTACACTCGCGGCATCCGGGCCCGCCCCTACGAGTATGAATCGTGACGGCGCAGCGGATATGTGCAGGCACATTCGCGCATGACGAACACCGCGATACTCGGCGTAGTTCGCGGTGCCGCGCGCGGCTGTGGTCTCAACCTCGCAAGGTCACCGAGTGTAACGGCCGCTGCGACTCGCCGGGACACGCGTCGGCCGGGGCGCACCGGGCTCCCGCTACGGCGCCGCCGCGGCACCCGTCGTCCGGTGCGCGAAATCGCATGCGCTGAGCGGTGTTCGGCAGGTGAGGGCATGTCGAAGCTCGCGTTGCGGCGCATTCGCAGGTCGGGCCGGGGGTGTCCACCGCAACATTCCGACGTGTCGCCGACACGTTCCGTCCGCCGCGTGGTTATATCGCGCGACGACGTTCACGGAGGTGTTCGGTGACGACAGCAGGTCTCATCCTCGCGTGCCTCGCGGCCGTGATTCACATCTACATCTTCTATCTCGAATCGGTGGCGTGGACGAGTCCGAAGACACGAGCCATCTTCGGAGTCTCCTCGGCGGCCGAGGCGGAGACGACCAGACCGCTGGCGTTCAATCAGGGCTTCTACAACCTCTTCCTGGCCCTCTGCGTGATCACCGGCACCGTCTTCTTCGCGGTGGGCGAGAAGACGATCGGCGCCACCCTGGTGTTCACCGGCGCCGGTTCGATGACCGCCGCCGGCCTGGTCCTGCTTCTGTCCAGCCCCGACAAGGCGAGTGCGGCCCTCAAACAACTCGTGCCGCCGCTGCTCGGCGTGATCGTTCTGGCGATCGGCCTGGTGTAACGCACAGCGCGAGGTCGAGATGCTCGGCGATGTCCGCGCGGGTCTGCACATCGGGCCGGATCCGGTGCCGGGCCGTACGCCGCAGGGCCATGTTCGGTCCGTACGTGTTCGCCACCTGCCCGCCGACCTTGCCCAGCCGCAGCAGTCGCCGTGACCCGTTATCGGCAGCGAAGTATGGGTAGGCCGAGCAGGGGACCGACCGCGATGCCGGCTCGCCCTGGCCTGCGGAGCCCTCGCGTGACAGCTCTGCGGGCCTTGCCGGTCGATCGTTGCCCGGCCCGTAGCACCGCCCCGCGACGAAAGGAGTCTCCCGTGATCGGAACGCGCACGCGGCGAATGGATTCGAGCCGGTGGAGACAATCGTGGTGGACGTTCCCGGCCACCGCCGCCGCCGCGACGGCTGGCTCGGCGGCGACCACGACCGGCTCGCAGTGGTATCAGCGCCTGGAGAAGCCACCTTTCCAGCCGCCGCCCGCGGTCTTCCCGGTCGCGTGGACAACCCTCTACGTCGATATCGCCGCCACGACCGCCCGGGCGCTCAACCGCGCCGATCCGGCCCAGCAGCGACGCCTCCGCACCGCCCTGCTGCTCAACCTGACCCTCAATGCGAGCTGGAGCTGGGTGTTCTTCCGCGCACACCGTCTCGGCGCGGCCACGGCCGTGGCGGCCGCCCTGACGCTGAGCAGTGCCGATCTCACCCGCCGCACGGCCGAGGTGGACCGTGCAGGCCTCCTGCTGGCGGCCTATCCGGCGTGGTGCGGCTTCGCCACCGTGCTGAGCGGTGCCCTCTGGCGCCGCAACCGCGCCGGGTGAGACGCGCCGGGAGCTCAGGGACCTCAGATCTTTCGATCGTGATCGGCCCAATAGGGCGCTCGCAGTTCGCGTTTGAGGATTTTGCCGCTGGCATTGCGAGGCAGCGCCTCGACGAAACGGAATTGCTTGGGGCATTTGTATCCGGCCAGATGTTCGCGGCAGAACCGCTGGATGTCGTCGGCGTCACCGTCGGAGACGAGGATCGCGAGCACCGATTCGCCCCAGACCTCGTCGGGTACCCCGATGATCGCCGCGTCGGTGACGGAGGGATGTGCTAGCAGGACCCGCTCGACCTCGGGTCCGTACACGTTCTCGCCACCGGTGATGATCATGTCCTTGAGCCGGTCCTCGACGTAGAGGTAGCCGTCGGAGTCGACCCGGCCGATATCGCCGGTGCGGACCCAGCCGTCCACGATGGTCTCCGCGGTGGCGTCGGGGCGGTTCAGATATCCGGTCATGCGCTGGTCGGTGTGCAACCAGATTTCACCCTCCTCGCCGACGGGAACCTCGGCGCCGGTGGTGATGTCGGCGATGCGGACAGTGACGCCGGGTACCGGCCGTCCTGCCGACAGCAGGCGCCGGTCCGCATTCGGCCCGCGATGGTCGCCGGGGTCCAGCGTGGTGGCCACGCCGGATACCTCGGTTTGCCCGTAGACCTGGACGAAGCGCACGTCGGGGAGGGCGTCGAGGGTTCGGCGCAGGAGTGGGAGCGGCATGGGCGCGGCGCCGTAGCCGAGGTAGCGCAGCTGCGACAACGCGTCGACGGCCGCATCGCCCGCGGCGAGGAATCCGGCGATCACCGGCGGCACGAAGAACGTGTGCGTCGCCCCGGCCAGCAGTGCGGTGATCAGCGCGGCGGGTGTGGGTTCGCGCGTCATGATGCTGTGTACGCCCGCGCGGATGCCGAACAGTGCGTAGCAGACGCCGCCGACGTGGAACATCGGCATCGCGACCAGATTCCGGTCGCCGTCGGTGAACGGGAACTTGGTTCCGACGCAGACGGTATGGCCGACGAGTGCACGCTGGCTCAGCAGGACGCCTTTGGGCCGGCCGGTGGTGCCGGAGCTGTAGATCACCAGCGCGACATCCGATTCCGTTGCCGCCGTGCCGAGTTCGGCATCACCGCTCGCGGCGGCGAGGAAGTCCTCGTACTCGTCGTCGATGGTGATGATGCGTTCCAGCCGGTGCGCCGCGCCACGTGCCTGCTCGGCAGTCGTGCGGAATTCGCTGCCCGAGAAGAGAATTCGTGCCTCGCTGTCGTCGAGGACGTACGCCAGTTCGTCGCCCGCCAGGCGCCAGTTGAAGATGGCGAGCCCGGCGCCCAGTGCGGCTGCCGCGAACAGCAACTCGAGCCCGGCCGGATGGTTCTTGTCCAGGAAACCGATGCGGTCACCACGGCCGATTCCGGCGGCGGCCAGACCACGGGCGGCGCGGTCGATGCGGTCGTTCCACTGTGCCCAGGTCCAGCGCTGGTCGCCGTAGTCGATCGCGATCCCTTCGGGCCGTTCGGCCGCCCATCCGGTGACGAAGTCTCGCAGCAATTCCGGTGTGCCGGAGCCGGTTCGGCTGATGTGCATATGCGCCTCGGTGCTGGTGGCCAACTGATCGCCCTTTCGCTTCCCGGGTCTCGTCACTAGGACGGAAGTAGCCCGTTCGACAGAACTAGTCCACTTGGACTAGTAGCATGATGGGTGATTCAGTTCACACCTGTCAATGCCCCGAATTCGATAGGAAGCGACCGTGCCGGACCGAACACGAGGAGAACGCGCTCGCGCGGCGGTGATCGACGCGGCGATCACGCTGCTGACGACCGGCGGATACACAGCCCTGACCACCCGTGCCGTGCAGGAGACCAGCGGGCTGTCTCGCGGATCGATGCTGCACCAGTTCCGGACCCGGGAGGATCTGCTGGCCGCGACGGTCGAGGAACTCGTCGCCCGGCGCGCCGCGCGGGCCGAGGAGATGATCGCGAAGTTTCGCGCCGAACCGCCCGGGGATCGCTTGACCGCCGCCATCGTCGCGGTGCGAGAACTGTTCTCGGGCCCCGATTTTCTGGCCGAGATGGAGTTGTGGGCGGCGGCCCGCACCAATCCCACGCTGCACGAGACCCTGGTTCCGGTCGTGGAGCGCATCGGCGGCCGGCTGCGTGAGCAACTGGCCGAATTGTTCGGCGCTGAATTGGCCGCCCATCCCGACTATCCCAAGGTGTCGATGCTGACGGTCGAGGTCGCCCGCGGCCTGGCATTCAGCGCCCCTATTCGCCGCGGCCACGGCGACCCGATACTGCTCGAGTACTGGTGCGCCGCTGCCGCCACCATGCTCGGCCGCCCCGCTCCCGGCACCCCGCATCGCGATCACGATTACCGGGTTGTCGTCTGAAATGTGCGGCGCCCGAAGTGGCCGAGGGGGTCGAACCTGTTGTGCCGCCAAATGTTTCGAGATTCGCCGGCGAGTAGTTATCCGAAGAGTCGGCGATGGTCGCGAACGAACTGCTCGAAGCTTCTCGGCGCGTCACCGGTCAGGTCGGTAACGGTCGACAGCACCGAATCGGCTCCGCCGTCGCCGTAGACGGTGCTCACCCGGACCAAGGCTTCTGCCATGAATGCCGGAACGCCGGCGGCGAGCAGGCCGTCACGTGCTTCCGTCGCGGTCAGTGCGTGGTATCGCACGGGCTTGCGCAGAACATCCGAGAAGACGTCGGCCACCTCGTCGTAGGTGAGAGCGCGGGGACCGGTGAGGGCATAGATCCGGCCGTCGTGGCCGCCGGTGGTGAGGACATGTGCGGCGACACCGGCAACGTCACGGGCGTCGACGTAGCTGATGGGCGCCGAACCTCCCGGGCGTGCGATCACTCCGTGCTCGGCGATCGACGCCGCCATCTGCGCGAAGTTCTGCATGAAGAAGTTCGGCCGCAAGAAGGTCCACCGCAATCCGGAGCGTTCGATGGCCTCCTCCACCGGCCGATGCAGGTCGGCGAGGGGAGTGAGGCGTTCGTCGGCCCGCCACAAAGACACCTTGACGACCCGTTCGACGCCGGCTCTGTACGCCTCTTCGACCAGGGCGAGTTCGTCCCGAGTCTGCGTCGCGGTAGTGGCGGTGACCAGGAAGAGGGTGCCGACGCCCGCCATCGCGGCGGGCAGGGTGGCAGGGCGCGTGTAGTCGACGGTGACCGCGTCGTGGCCCGATTCCCTCATCGCGGCGGTGCGTGCGGGATCCCGGTAGGCCGCGCGAACGGGTGCACCCGCCGCGAGCAACGCGGCCACCACGCCCGAGCCGATTCTGCCCGATGCGCCCGTGATCAGCACCGGACGGCCGGATTGCGGCGATAAGGCCGGAAACGGCGCCGAGGGCTCTGTTCCGGTGCGGGGTTGGTTCACATGCCGGACGTTACCGAGAGCCACCGACAAGAATCCGAACGCAGACAGTGACTTTCACCTGGTTCGGCCGAGACCGCAGTCACGCTGATCGGCTCGTCCGCAGTCCCGACCGGTGTCAGCGCAGCGCCGCCGCGAGGTAGGGAGCGGTTGCGCTGTGCGGATCGGTGGCCGCCTCGGCCGGGGTGCCGGTGGTGACGACGCGACCGCCCTCGTTGCCGGCGCCGGGGCCGAGGTCGATGACATGGTCGGCCTGGACCACCACACGCATGTCCAGTTCGGCGACCACGACCGTATTGCCCGCGTCCACCAGTTTCTGCAGGTGCAGCATCAGCCGGTCGGTATCGGCCGGATGTAATCCCGAGGTGGGTTCGTCTAGGAGGTACAGGGCGTCGCCGCGATGTGCGCGCTGCAGTTCGGTGGCGAGTTTGACCCGTTGGGCCTCGCCACCGGACAGTTCGGTCGCCGGCTGCCCCAGCCGGAGGTAGCCCAGTCCGACGTCGTCCAATACGGTCAGTGAGCGGAGGATGTCGGTGTCACCCTCGAAGAACGCCCGCGCCTCGTCGACGCTCATCTCGAGAACCTCGGCGATATTGCGGCCGTGCCAAGTGATTTCGAGTGTGCTCGCTTGATAGCGGGTGCCGTGGCAGTCCGGGCACGGAGTGTAAACGCTGGGCAGGAAGAGCAATTCGACCATCACCCAGCCTTCGCCCTCACAGGTGGGGCACCGCCCGGAGGCGACGTTGAACGAGAATCGGCCCGCGTTGTAGCGTCGGCGCCGCGCCTTCGGTGTGGCGGCGAAACGGCGGCGGATGTGGTCGAACATTCCGGTGTAGGTGGCGACGTTCGATCGGGGAGTGCGCCCGATCGGCTTCTGATCGATGCACACCACCCGGCGAAGATCGCCGACTCCGCCGACGATCGTGCCGTCGACGGCCTGCGAGTCGTCCGACAGCAGCAGATCGTCTCCGGTGTCGTCGGCGGGCGCGCCGACCGGGTGCCCCAGGTACTCACCTATGAGAGCCGGTAGCGCCTGACTGACCAGGCTCGACTTCCCGGAGCCGGACACGCCTGTGACAGCGGTCAGGCACTGCAGCGGAAACGACACCGACGCGTCGCGTAAATTGTTGCGGCGCACCTTCTTCAGTCGCACCCATTCCTCCGCGCGCCGCGGCGGCCGGGGTGCGGGCCGTTCGTGACCGAACAGGTAGCGCCGGGTCGCGGATTCGCCGACCTCGGCCAAGCCTTCGGGCGGTCCGCTGTGCAGAATCCGGCCGCCGTTCTCGCCGGCGCCGGGCCCGAGATCGATCAGCCAGTCGGCGGCGCGAACGATGTCGAGTGAATGCTCGACGACGAAAACGCTGTTGCCGCGCCGCTTCAGACCCTCCAGGATGACCAGCAGGGCGTCGCGGTCGCGCGGGTGCAGCCCTGCCGACGGTTCGTCGAGGACGTACACGACTCCGAAGAGCTGTGAGGACAGTTGCGTCGCCAGGCGGACGCGCTGCAATTCGCCGGACGACAGGGTCGGTGTGCTGCGGTCCAAAGACAGATAGCCCAGGCCCAGGTCGGTGACGGGCCGCAACCGTTCCAGCAGTTCGGCGACCAAACGCTGTGCGGCAGCGCGCTTTTCGACCGACATGTTCGGCGTGCTGCGCACGTCCGGGGCTGCATCGTGTGCCGAACCTCCGGCCGCGACACGCTTGTCGACCGCCGCTCGGCGGGTCGTCTCGTCGAGTACGGCGTCGGAGCCGGTTCCGGTCGGGTGCCAGTTCTCGGCGAGGACCGACGACAACAGTTCGGCCAGGCGGCCCAGGGGAAGGGCGGAGAATTCGGCGATGTCGAGCCCTTCGAACGTCACCGACAGGGCTTCCGGTTTGAGCAGTTTGCCGTCGCAGGTGGGGCACACCGCACTGCTGATGAACCGGGACACCCGCTTCTTCACCGAGGCGCTCTTGGTGTTCGCGAAGGTGTCGAGGACATACCGGCGCGCGCCGGTGAACGTGCCCTGGTAGCTGGGCTCCATCTGCTGTTTCAGCGCGCGCCGCGTCTGTGCCGGAGTGAAGCCCGCGTACACCGGCACCGTGGGGTGCTCGTCGGTGTAGAGGATCCAGTCGCGGTCCTTCTTCGCCAGATCTCGCCACGGCCGGTCGACGTCGTATCCGAGCGAGACCAGGATGTCGCGGAGGTTCTGACCGTGCCACGCCGGTGGCCAGGAGGCGATGGCTCGTTCCCGGATCGTCAGCGACGGATCGGGCACCATCAGCTTCTCGGGCACCTCGTACACGCGGCCGATTCCGTGACAGGTGGGACACGCTCCTTGAACGGTGTTCGGCGAGAAGTCCTCGGCGTAGAGCATCGGTTGCTTCGCGGGGTAGTTGCCGGCTCGTGAATACAGCATGCGGACCAGGCTGGACAACGTCGTCACACTGCCGACGGAGGAGCGGGCGCTACCGCCGGCGCGGTGTTGCTGCAGAGCGACCGCCGGCGGCATCCCCTCGATCGAATCGACGTCGGGTACGCCCACCTGATCGATGAGGCGGCGCGCGTACGGAGCCACCGACTCCAGATACCGGCGCTGGGACTCCGCGAACAACGTGCCGAAAGCCAGCGACGATTTCCCCGACCCCGAGACGCCGGTGAATACCACCAGCGCGTCACGGGGAATGTCGACATCGACGTCGGCGAGATTGTGCTCTCGTGCGCCACGCACCTGGACGCAGTCGGGAACGGCGATGGGCGGGTCCCCAACGGGCGCTGGCTTCGCGGGAGAACCTGCCATAACACCTGGCCTCACGTTGACGGGATCGATCCCGTGCCGAAGAGTGCATCGATCTGTGCCGGATACCCGCGTCCGGCTGCTTTTATCCTGCAACTCGCCCGCACCGAAGTGTAAATGGAAACACCCTCGGTAATGACGACGGTGCCCTCACAGCAAACGCTGTGAGGGCACCGTCGCGTAGTCCGGCAGCGGATTTACTTGTTACTTGCTCGGCGCCGGCTTGAACGGGGCGTTGATGGTGGCGAAGTACTGGATCGCGGCGCCGATGGCGACCGGGGCGGTGATGAAGATCTGTCCGGCGAGCACGCCCAGGAAGCCGACGGCGGCGGCGCCGGCGACACATCCGCCGAGCGGGCCGAGGCCGAACAGGGTGGCCAGCGCACCGGTGGCGACGAGGCCGATGGCAGCGCCCGCGACGCAGCCGATGACCGCGCCACCGATGGCACCGGTGAGGGCACCGATGGTGGCACCGGTGCCGATGGTGTCCTTCAGCCGGTTGAACGCGGCGGTCTCGCGGTCGTAGGGGGTCTTCCAGGGAGCGGAGTCCTCGAAGGGCAGGGCGACCGGCTTGTAGACCGCGTGCTGCAGATCCAGCTGAGGGGTCAGGGTGGCGGTGTTGCCGGAGATGTCGGCGGCGATCGGGAACTCGAAGTCGTTGACCCGGAAGTTCAGCGGGGTGCCGGCGAGTACGGTGCCGTTGGCGGCCTTGATCTTCAGCATGCCGTCTTCGTTGACGATCGAGCCACTGTCGGTCTTGATGACCGCTTTGCTGTCGTCGACGACGCTGGCCTTGTAGTGGACGCTTTCGGGCGCGGCGGGGGCGGCGGGGTCTGCGTTCGCGGTACCGGCCGCGACGCCGACGGCGGCGACCAGCATGGCGGCGGTCGCGGCGAATTTCCTCATCATCATTTTTGCGGAACCTCGAGACAGAGTGGTTCAGGGACGAAGGAATCACAGACCAGGCCAGCTAACGGATAGTGAACGCCCGGAGTTCATTCATTCAGTTCCTGTTCACCACGTTCGCCCGGCTGTCGGCAGGACAACTGAAACCTTCAGTGCGAGTGATGCTTTCTTGCGAGGCTCGCAATGGAGCGAAACTAGGCTGAACTGCCGTTTGTGGCTGTTATCACAGACTTTTCCCAGGATGACGCCCACATCTTTCGGCGATTTCCTCCGGTGGTCACCTGCGTTGTCTCGTGACTCGAGCGACAATGTGCCCATGGCCGTCCCCGACGAACCCACGACATGGCGTCGCTGACCCGCCCCGGCTCGCGGTCTCGTGAGCGCGACGAACGGCGCGATGCGGTCGAGCGGCGGGTGCTCTCCGCTGTGGACCGGCTGCTGGATACCGGCGTCACCTACACCGAACTTCCGGTGGCCCGGATCGCAGCCGAGGCCGACATCGCCCGCTCCACCTTCTATCGCTATTTCCCCGACAAGAGCCGGCTGCTGATCCGGATGGCCGACCTCGCCACCGACGATCAGTTCCGGACGGCCGAACTGTGGTGGGCCGCAGACCATCTCGACGGAGAGGCGGGGGTCGTCACGGCCATGCGGCTGATGATCGCGGGCACCCGGGCACACCATCGCGTCCTGCGCGCGCTCACCGAGGTGGCGGGCTACGACCGCGATGTGGGCCGCTACTGGCAGGAGCGGGTCCAGCGCTTCACCGAAATCGTCCGCGGGCGGCTGGACCGGGAGCGCGCGGCGGGCCGGATTTCCGCCGATCTGGAGGTCGAGGCCACCGCCATCGCCCTGACCTGCATGGTCGAGCGTGCCATCGACTTCACCTTCGCGGCCGGGAATCCGGTGGACGACGAACAGTTGGCCCGAGCGCTGGGGCGGGCGATCTGGCAGACGGTCTACGGCTCGTGAGCGAGTTGTCGACACATCTGGAGTCCTTGCTGGGCGTACCGGTGGTGTCCGAGCGCACCGCCGGACGCGGGCATGCCTGGACCTTGTATCGCGTGCGGCTCGCCGACGGCCGCGATGCCTTCGTGAAAAGTGCTGTGGGCGAACCGGGTTCGACCGCGGACCATGCCTTGACCGCTGAGGCCGCGGGCCTGCGCTGGTTGCGCGAGGCCGACGCCGCGGACCTGATCCCGCAGGTATTGGCCGCCGACGAGCGCACTCTGGTCTTGCCGTGGTTGAGTTCGGTGACGCCCAGCCGTGCTGCCGCAGAGCAGTTCGGTGCAGCGCTTGCCGAACTGCACGCGCACACCGTCGACCGGTACGGCGCGCCATGGGCGGGCTGTATCGCCACGGTTCCGCAGGACAACGCGATGGTCGCGGGGGAGTGGGGGCCCTGGTACGCCCGGTATCGACTGCGACCGCTGTTGTCCGCCGCCGCATCCGTTCTGGGACGCGACGGAACTCGGCTCGTCGAGCGGGTGATCGGCGGGATCGGCGATCTGGCCGGCCCAGCGGAGCCGCCGTGCCGCATTCACGGCGATCTGTGGTCGGGCAATGTGCTGTGGACCGAGCGCGGTGTGCGGCTCATCGACCCGGCCGCCCACGGCGGTCATCGCGAGACGGACCTGGCCATGTTGCGGCTGTTCGGCGCGCCGCATCTCGGCCACATCCTGGGGGCATACCGGGAGCGCTTCCCCCTCGCGCCCGGCGCGGAACAGCGGATCGCACTGCATCAGCTGTATCCGTTGCTGGTGCATGTCGTGCTGTTCGGTGGGGGATACCGGGAACAAGCCATCGCTGCCGCGGAAGAGGCACTGTCCGCACTGTGAAAGCCTGTGCGCGGCAGCCTCTTCCGAGGCGGCCGGTGAGCGGGGCCGGCGTGGTCGGCGGCAACGAACATATTGCTATGGACGTATGCGCATCTACGCATGTAAAGTCGCCATGTCGTATGTCGTCGACACACGCTGCTCACCGTCCACAACCGCAGCCTCGAGGACTGGCTACGGTCGGGCGATGGAGTTGCGGAGGATTCACCACGCGGCGATCATCGCGTCGGACTATCAGAGATCGAAAACGTTCTATACCGAGGTGCTCGGGCTGCGGGTGTTGGCGGAGCACTACCGGGTCGAACGGCGTTCGTGGAAGCTCGATCTCGCACTGCCGGACGGCGCCCAACTGGAGCTCTTCGCGTTCCCGGATCCGCCGACACGGCCGTCGCGGCCCGAGGCGTGCGGGCTGCGTCATCTCGCCTTCGTCGTCGAAGACGTCGCCGCGGGCCTGGCGGAGCTGCGGGGTAGGGGAGTGGTCGTGGAGGAGGTCCGGGTCGACGAATTCACCGGTCGCCGTTTCGGTTTCTTCTTCGACCCGGACGACTTGCCGCTGGAGTTGTACGAGGCCTGAATCCGTTTCCGTCCTTGCGGTCGAATGCCCCGGCGCTCGAGGAGGTGGCGGCCGGCATTGCGGCGCAATAAAACAATATGTGATGGAGATATGCGCATCTAACTATGTATCTCATTGAAGCGCGCCGCAGACTTCCAGCTCACGTAACAGAAACTAAAAACAGCACAAGACGACCGAGGCCTATTCGTACGCCCGAGATGAGGGGTTGTCCGCCGGGTGCAGGCGGCTGCCATACGATGACCGGATGACCACAGTGTTGCTCAACACATCAGCCGGGGACATCACCCTCGAATTGGACGAGACGAAGGCGCCGCAAACGGTCGCGAACTTCTTGGACTACGTCAAGTCCGGCCACTACGACGGGACGATCTTCCACCGTGTGATTCCGGGTTTCATGGTGCAGGGCGGCGGTCTGACCGCCGATATGCAGCAGAAGCCGGCGCCCAACCGGGTGCAGAACGAGGCCAAGAACGGGCTGCGCAACGACAAGTACACCGTCGCGATGGCGCGTACGGCGGATCCGCATTCGGCCAGTGCCCAGTTCTTCATCAACACCGCCGACAACGACTTCCTGAACTACCCGGGTCAGGACGGCTGGGGCTACGCGGTCTTCGGGCGGGTCGTCGACGGTAACGCCGTCGTGGATTCGATCGAGGGTGTCCGCACGGGCTCCAAGGCCGGGCATCAGGATGTGCCGGTCGAGCCGATCACGATCGTTTCGGCTCAGCTGGCCTGATCGGCAGGGCGCGCGCCCCGCATATCCCGTCCGTTCAGCACCGCGGTAGCGGTGCCGATGGCCGGTGGTGCGGGGCGCCGCCATGTGCGGGGTGGTTCGTCAGACCAGCCGGTGTCCGCCTTCGACGTGCAGGACTTCGCCGGTCATGAAGTCGTTGTCGAGGACGGCGTGGAACGCGGCCGCGATATCGGCGGGACGGCCGACGCGGCCGACGGGCAGTCGCGCGGCCATCGCGGTGAGCCGGGCGTGTTTGTCGGGGCCGGCGAAGTCGTCCCAGATCGGGGTGTCGACCCAGCCGGGGGAGACGGCGTTGACCCGGATCGGAGCCAATTCCAGCGCCAGCGCTCGGACCAGGCCCTCCAGAGCGGCATTGGCGGTGGCCACGATCGAGCCGCCGGGTGCGGGACGGTAGGCCGCGATTCCGGAGGTGACGGTGATGGAGTTACGGACGCGATCTGCCGCGTACTTGGCGACCAGCCACGGCCCGAGCACTTTGATGTCGAGGACGGTCCGCGCGTCGCGCGCGGGCAGCTCGGTGAGCGGGCCGTATCCGTGGCGCATGTCGGCGGCGGTGACGACGATGTGATCGACCGCGCCTACGGTGTCGAAAAGTGCTGCGATGGAAGCTTCTTCGGCGATGTCGACGCGCTGTGAGCGGAGCTGGTCAGGATAGCCGAGCCCTGCGGTCGCGGCGGTCAGGCGGTCGGTGTCGCGGGCGGCGATGGTGACTCGATGTCCGGCTGCCAGGAGTCGTTCGGCCAGGGCGAGGCCCATGCCGGAGCTGCCGCCGATGACGAGGGTGTGGGTGGTGTCGGTCATGCATCCACCGTGCGGCGTGGCGAGTGCGGCGGGGAGACCGGCCGTGGCCTGGTCCTGGCGGGGCTACCCCGGCGTGGCTGGGAAGCGGGCACACTGGATGAGTGAGTGATCGTCGTGCCCTGGGAGAGTTCCTGCGTGCGCGCCGCGCGCGGGTGCAGCCGTCGGAGGTGGGTCTGCCGCCGGGCACGCGGCGGCGGCAGACGGCGGGCCTGCGCCGCGAGGAGGTCGCGGCGCTGGCGGGGCTGAGCGTGGACTATTACATCAGGCTGGAACAGGGCCGCGACCGCAATCCGAGCCCGGAAGTGCTGGCGGCGCTGGCCTCGGCGTTGCTGCTGAATGCCGACGAGGCGGCTCATCTGCACCGGGTGGCGCGGCTGGCGGGGGCGCGCTCGGCGGCCACGGCGGCGCCGGTGGAGGTGGCCGGGCGGGGCATGGTGTTGCTGCTCGAATCGGTGCGTCCCACACCGGCTTTCGTCCTGGATCAGGTGAGCAACCTGCTGGCGGCGAATCCGGAGGGTTTGCGGTTGCTGTGGGGTATCGAGCAGTGGGAGCCGAGGCGCCGCAATCTGATTCGGTACGTGTTCACGCATCCGGCGGCGCGGACGGTGTTCGAGGATTGGACGGGGATGGCGCGCGATTGTGTGGCGCATCTGCGGGTGGTGCAGGGCGCGGGATCGCATCCGGTGGAGCTGGCGGCGCTGACGGCCGAATTGTGCGCGGCGACCGCGGATTTCGAGGCGTTGTGGGCGCATTACGATGTGCGGGCCAAGCGCGGTACGCGCCGGATGTTCCGGCATCCGGCGGTGGGCCGGATGGAGTTGACCTCGGAGATTCTGACCGCGGCGGACGGGCAGCGGTTCGTCGCGTTCCAGGCCGAGCCGGGCAGCCCGGACCGCGACGCGGTGACGCTGTTAGGGCTGGTGGGTGATGACGTACCAGAGCGCGGCGAGGGTGCCGAGCACGAACAGTGGTGAGATCACCCAGGTTTCGACCTTGTTGCCGGTGCGGTCGATGATCGGGATGCGGGTGCGGATGTCGAGTGGCCAGAACAGCCGGCAGCCGCGGTCGGTGAGGCAGTCGCCGATGAGGTGGGCGAGGGCCCCGAGGCCGACGGAGAACGGCAGCCAGGCGGGTTTGTCGGAGATCCACTGGTCCATGGCGAAGGTGCCGGCGACGGCGAGTACGGCGATGGTGGCGTAGGAGCGCAGCCCTTCGCCGGGCGGGCAGAGATTCAGCGCGCGGACGGCGAGGGCGAGCAGGAAGAAGACCAGGCCGAGGGTGAACCAGCGGCCGATCCAATGTTCGCCGGCCCAGGTGCCGTAGGTGACGGCCGCGACGAAGGCCAGGGAGTGGGTGGCGTGGCGGTGCCCGCCGGAGACGGTGGAGATGATCTTGCAGGCGGTGTGCGTGATCGGTCCGAGCGCATGCGAGATGGTGCCGCTCGGGTGGTCGGCGTCGGGCAGCAGGGCGGCGCCGGCCGTGAGGAACGTTCCCATCAGCAGGTCGACGGTGCCGAGGTGGCCGATCTGCGCGGCGGGGAAGGTGAGAATCGAAAGTGGTAGCGCGGCAGCGGCTCCCGCCCACGCGAGCGCACCACTGGTCGCATGTGAATGTCCTAGCACCGCCTCGAGATTAGACGATCTTGGTCGGGTGACCGCAGCCGGTCAGGAGTGGGGGTGGGGGTCGAGGATGCGGTCGAGGGCGTTGAGGTCGGATTCGAGTAGGTAGAAGGTGCGCAGGGTGATGAGGAAGGCGAAAAGCCCTCCGACACAGAGCCCGACGATGGGGCCGATGACGGTCTGCTGTTGGTCGGGGGTGAGGAATACGAGGCCGGCGGGGACGCCGATGAGTGGGACGCAGGCGGCGACGCCGAGGTAGATGCGGCTGCGGTGCACCATGCGGCGCAGCATGGCGGCGTCGGCCGGGGTGGTGCCGCCGGCGGCGACCAGGCCCGGGTAGTACCAGCGCAGGACGAAGTAGGTGACGGGGAAGTAGGTGTAGACGACGGCGACGCAGGCGGCGACGAGGTTGCAGGCGATGAGGCTGGTGGTGATGCCGGCGGATACGTCGCCGAGGGTGTGCAGTTTGACGAGGAAGACGCCCAGTGCGGCAAGCCATCCCGCGAAGGTGGCCACGGCGATGCGGTCGCCGCAGGCGAGGGTGTCGGCGCGGGCGCGGGCGAGGGTGGCGGCGTCGAATTGCCTGCCGCGGCGTAATCCGTTGGGTACCACGAACACCGAGCGGCACCAGTACATGAGGGCGGCGATGGCGATCGGGTAGGCGATGGCGATCATGACGATGCCCAGGCGCACCATCTGGTGGGCGGCGTCGGCGCCGAGGGCGTCGCGGATGAGTCGCAGGTTGTGGGAGCCGAGGTAGAGCCCGGCGAGCAGGTGGCCGAGCAGGCTGGAGAGGGTGACGACGGGCATGGGGCGCATGCGCAGGCGGGCGCGCAGGCTGTGGGTGGGCGGGTCGACGAGGTCGCGGGCGGCGCGGTCCTGGCTGAGGTCGAGTTGCTGGGCGAGGTCGGCGCCGGTGGCGTAGCGGTCCGCGGGGTCGGGTGCGAGGCAGGTGAGCAGGGCGTGGCGCAGCAGGGCGGGGGTGTCGGGTGGGAGGTCGGCTTCGAAGTGGTCGGCGATGGGTGTGCGGCGCCGGTCGATCATGGCTTGCAGGGATTCTTCGGTTTCGCCGGCGTCGTGGCCGTCGTCGAAGGGGAGGCGGCCGGTGAGCAGTTCCCACAGGACGACGGCGAGGGCGTAGAGGTCGGCGCGGGTGTCAAGGTCGGCGGCGGTGGTGTCGAGGTTGGGGTGGCAGGCCTCGAGTTGTTCGGGGGCCATGTAGGGCAGGGAGCCGCCGAAGTAGGCGACGGGGTTGGCGCCGGGCAGGTGGCGGCTGAAGCTGATGTTGAAGTCGGCGAGTTTGGGTTGGCCGTCGGCGGTGAGGAGCACGTTGGCGGGTTTGAGGTCGCGGTGCAGGATGCCGCGGTGGTTGGCGTAGTCGAGGGCGGCGGCGAGGCGGCTGCCGAGCCAGGCGACGGTTTCGGGCCAGCTGAGCCGGGCGAGTTCGGATCGGGTGGGCGAGGGCTGGGGTTCGAGGACGCCGCCGGTGGTGGTGGCGTCGATGGCTTCGAGCAGGAGTTTGCCGTCGCGTTGGGCGGGTGGTGTGCGGCGCAGCATGCGCAGGACGCCGAGCAGGGTGCCACCGGGCACGTACTGCATGTACATGAGTTTGAGGCGCTGGTCGGTGATCTGGCGCTGGTCGAAGACGCGCACGATGTGGTCGTGGTCGAGTTGAGCGAGGGTTTGTGGTTCGCTGCCGCGGTCGTGGGAGATCTTGACGGCGACGAGGCGGCCCATGGAGCGTTGGCGGGCGAGGAAGACGCGGGCGAACGCGCCTTGGCCGAGGGGGAGCAGCAGGTCGAAGTCGTCGACGGTCGCGCCGGGGTTGATGGTGTCGAGTGCGTCGAGGGCGGTGGGGTCGGCGAGCATGGTGGTGCGCAGTCCGGGTGCCGAGGGGGGTAGGTCCTCGAATCCTTCGGTGATGCGGGCCATCTGGATGGGGTAGTCCTGTTCGTATTCGCCGAGGTCGACGGCGTGGTGGTCGCGACGGCTGCGGGCGTTGATCTCTTCGTAGACCAGGTCGGGGGGCAGGGGCGCGGCGGCGAGTTCGGGGAATTGTTCGCGGTAGTCGGCCAGTCGCGGTGCGTCGGTGTCGCGTTGCCAGCGTTCGTGCAGATCGACCTTGATGAGTTCGATGAGTGCGGAGCGGCGCAGCGCGGGTTCGGCGGGCAGGTGGGCCGACAGATCGGGGGGTTCGCCGGAGGTTTGCCATTGCTGGGCGAAGCGGGCGACGAGCGACGTCAGCGCGGTCTGCGTTGCGGTGGCGCGGTCGGCACCGGGGTCGGGTGCGGTCGCGCCGAGGTTGTCGGTCATCCCTCGCTCGCTTCGAAATCGGTGGTACCCGGGCCCGGGCCCGAGAATAGGTGAATCCTCCCATGAATTCTGGGGAACGTGCCGATGCCGTTACGTTATACGGGATTTCGTGCCTACCGTACGGTGCTGGGAAGCCGGTCGGCTGCGGCGGGGGAATATCGCCGGGGCCGGGTCGGCGGGCTCGCCGGCCGGGGTGGTCGCGGCGTCGTC
>NZ_LZML01000101.1:0-4769 GCF_001665695.1 Nocardia sp. 852002-51101_SCH5132738
TACTACTCTCAACAACCAGCCCAGCAACCCGCCGGGCTGTCATACCGATAAGTCTCCGGACTCACCGGGGCGGTTCAACATGTGAAAAGGGGGGAAGAGTGTGGCTGATCCAAACGACCGGTTCAAGGTCGACCTGGAATTGCTCGACGAAGCCGTCTCGGTGATGGGAACCTTCGGCACGGACGTCGACACGTGGCTCGAGGATGTCGATCGTCATATCGCCGAACTGCATCTGTCGTGGGACAGCCAAGCCGCGGCTGCCCAGCGCACCGCGCACGACGAATGGGCGGCCGGGGTGCGGGAGATGCGCGAAAACCTCGACGACCTCCGCGCGATCGCCCAGAAAGCGCACGGTAACTACTCGACCGCGGTGGACACCAACACGCGGATGTGGCCATAGATGGCGCCACCAATCGTGGTGGACCCCAACGGGTTCACCACCGCAGCACAAACCTATGCCGACATCCACGGCAGCTCACTGGTTCCCGCGATCACCAACCTGTGCAGCACCCTCAAAGACTGTGGTGGTTCAGCAGGTTCGGACAACGCAGGCTTGACCTGGTCGAATGACTACGACCCGGTTGCCTTCGACACTGTTGACGCTCTGGGTGATCTGGCGCTGGCTTGTGGTCAAATGCATGACCTGCTCCAGTTCACCGGCACCAACCACGCCAACGCCAACTCCCAATCCGAACCGAACAGCGACCCGAACGCTGTGCTGTTCCCGCCGGGATCGCTGACGGTCTACCAGCCGCCTGAGCCGCCGAAAGCGTTCGGGGGCAGCGACCCTGAGCCGACGGGCTGGAGTTGGGTCAAAGGCGCTGTCCAAGGCGAGCTTTGGCCCAACGGTGACCCGGACAAACTGCGAGAAGCCGCTGGTGCGTGGCGGTTGATGGCGACCAAACTGCGGATGGCGACCATCACCATGCCGGGCGCTCGTTCCCACATCGAAGCCCAGCAAAGCCCCGAAACTCAGCAGGCCCTCGAGCAGCACGATCTGGTCAAAGGGCAGTTCGAGTCCCTGGCCGGAACATGTGACCAGTTGGCTGCCTCGTGCGACGCCTACGCTGATTCGCTGCACACCACCAAGAAGGCGATCATCCACGCGCTGGTCGAAATGGTCGCGCTCATCGCGGTCGACCAGGCCGCCGGATTCATCGGCGCGTGGCTGACCGGCGGCGGCGCTGAAGTCGCCGCCCAGGGCGGTATGGCGCTGGCCATCAGCGTCTACGGTGCCCGTATCGCAACCCTGATCCGCGCCTTGATCGGATTGGCTGAGGTGGCGCGCATCCCGATCGGGGTATCGCAAGCCATCGCACGAGGCGCGGAAGCGCTGATCCCGTTGCTGAAGGCGGAGCCGGTGTTGGCCGGCGCTGAGGGAGCGACCGCGCCGGGATCGTTCACCTCGTGGGCGAATTTGCGACGACCCGAGCTGCGGGAACCAACCAAGAAGACGATCGAGGCCGCCGCAACGAAATGGGGACCCCAAGGTGGCTCTAAAGACTTCTACGAGGTCGCCTCCGATACCGACGTGAAAGTCCCGATCAACAAGTCCTACGACGACAAGCCATGGGTTACGCAACTGCCGAAAGACCCGTCTGGGAAGTACTACGTCGACGCCGCCAACAACTCTCTGTATCCGGTGAACCCGAAATGGGAGTATGGACACTTCAGCGGCTACGAGAACCGCAGGCTGATCGCCGACGCGCAATCGAAAGGCATGACCCAGCAGCAGTTCAACGACTACGTCAACAACCATCCCGAGTACTTCCACGTCGAAGATCAACCTGGTAACCGCAGCCACCGAAGGGAACAAAAATAGTGACCGAGTTGGACGAATTCGGCCGTACACCACTGCATTACGCGGCGCTCGACGGCGATACGGACACCATCGAGACCCTGCTGGCCACCGAAGACGTCACCCTCGCTGACCATGCGGGGTGGACACCGTTGCACTTCGCAGCGCAAATGGGACGCGACGAGGTCGTCGCGCGCCTACTAGACGCCGGTGCAGACGTCAACGCCGTCACCGAAAAAGGGATGCCCGCAATCTACTGGGCCGCAGTCGCCACCACCGGCAACCCCGCGCAGACAATCCGAATTCTGCGGACACGGGGGGCCGACCCGACACGAAAGACGATCAAAAGCTACTTCGGGCCCAAGAGCACCCTCGACTTCATCGCCGACCCCCGCGCCGACCGAGACCCAGCAATCCTCGCCGAGTTCGCAGACCTGATCGAACAATGACCGAACAACCCGACCCCGACACCGTCCTGCGCGAAATCCAGGCCAAAGCCCTGCAGGTTCGCCAGAGGATGACCACCATCCAAGGCATCGGTTCCGCCGCTAACGGCACCATCATCGCTACCGTCGACGCGGCGGGACATCTTCGCGACCTCAAACTTCCCCGCGACGCGGCGCGGTTGGGCCCGCAATTGGCATCCATGATTCTGCAGGCCACGGCAGACGCCGAAAAAGACGCACGCCAGAAATCGGCTGCGGCAGTCCGGCCGCTCACCTCGGACGAGAGGATCGCCTCCGGGCTGAAAGCTATCCGCGACACGATCGGGCCATCAGATCAGCGACCAACACCACGGCGCGCCATGACCGAGGAAGAGATCCAAGCCGCCGACGACGCGTACTTCGAACGCATGAACCGCAGCGGATGGGCGCAGTAGTACAGGGCCCGAGCCCATCGACCTGATCCTCATCCGAAGTGATCGAGACCAGCTAATGCCTCATCAGGCAACCTTCGGTGGGACTGGGGACTCCACGGTGCGAGGCAGAGTCGAGGTCCAAGGCATCAAGGTCGAGGTCGACGGCAATAGTGGTATCACCAATCTGCAGATCGCCCCGGGAACGATGCGGTGGGCAAGCGGGCAGTTGGCCAGCGCGTTGGTCGACTGCCACCGCAAAGCGCGCTCCGAGGCCACAGTCAAAATTGAACTCATCGTTCGGAAAGCAGACCCTCGCATTCGCGACCAGACCCAGCGGCTCCGCGACTGGATACCGGCCCCCGAGTCCCAGCACCGTCAGAAGACCGAGGAAGTCCAGGCCGATGACGACGCGTTCTTCGAGCGTATGAACCGTACTGGCGCTGACGGCGCGTGCCTGTCCACCGCGATGCACTCACCGAGCCATCTCCTCGCTCGCCGCGCTGGAGAATGACGACTGCGGTACCGCAGCCTTCTCACGCGTCTGTCTGCTGATCGATCGCTGCTTCGTAGAAGGCGTCGGCGAGCGCGATGATGACGGCGCTGATGCCGGGGCCGTCGCTGAAGAAGTAGTCGGCCATGGTGTTGTGGGCTTCCTGGTTATCGAGGACCGCCTCGGTGACCGCCGCTTGGAAGTCTTGCGATTCCATGAACTGCTTTTTCGAGTTCACCTTGGTCTGGTTGACCAGGTCCGGGTAGGCGAGCAGCTGATGCACCAGTCCTTGCACGAACTCACGGACCTGAGATGCGGTGAACGACTCGGCACCGAAGAGGTCGTTCATCTTGTCGATGACGACCTGGAGCGCGACATACTTGGGCTCTTTCCGGGTGCCGGTACCCGCGGCGCCGATGCCCTTGAGCTCCCCGTCACCGGTCAGTGAGATGTCGACCGCGGTCCCCTTGGTGTACTTGACCCCGACCAGGACCACGTCCGAGAGATCGACCTCCGCGGCCCAGGAAGAGTCCGCGATGACCTTCTCCAACAGGCGCAGGAAGATCGACAACATCTCCATGTACGGGTCGCCGTAGTCGACGATCTGGCTCATGAAGTCATAGAGCCGGACGTAGGTGGAAACGTCCTTGCGGAACAGGTCGAGGGTGTTGAGGGTGAGCGTATCGTCGGCCTCGATCGCGGCGGCGTACCGGCGGGCGAAGTCGTTCTTGGCGGGACTGATCGCGGCTGAGAGCGCGTTGTTGCCTTTGCGGGTGACCCACAGTTCGGCGACCTCGCGCACCTGCTCTGGGGTGTAGATCCCGGCCTGGGCGAGCTTCGTGGCGAGGTGGACCACGACGTACGGGTCGGTCTCGGTCTCCAGAGCGGCATTGGTGAAGTACGGCTCGAACGCAGCCCGGATGTCCTCGGGCTCGTTGACGAAGTCGATGACGAATGTCTTGCGTTTCTGCTCCCCGCCGGCGGTGCGATGGGTGCGGTTGAGCCGCGAGAGCGTCTGCACGGCAGTGACCCCGGACAGTTTCTTGTCCACGTACATCGCCGAGAGCAGCGGCTGGTCGAACCCTGTCTGAAACTTGTTGGCGACCAGCATAATCTTGTATGTCGCGCCCTTGAAAGCGGCGGCCAGGTCCGAGCCAGCACCGGGGTTCAGGTTGGCCTCGGTGAACTCGTCGTCCTTGCTCGGTCGCGACCCCCACTCCGAATCCCACTCCTCGTCCTCGGCCATCATCACCGAGCCGGAGAAGGCAACCAGGGTGCGGTAGTTGTACGAGGCGTCCAGGGCGGCCCGCTTGGCGATGTAGGCGTCGATCGCCTTCTTGTACTTCACCGCGCCCTTACGCGAATCGGTCACGACCATCGCCTTCGCCTTGCCCTCCAACAGTTGGGCGACGTTGGCGTGGAAGTGCTCGACGATGATCTGCACCTTCCGGCTGATGTTGGTCGGGTGCAGTTTCGCCCAACGCATCACCCCCCTACGCGCCGCGGCCTCCTCCACCTCTCCACGCTCATCACTCTCGGCCTTGCTGGCGATCTTCATTGCGGTGTCGTAGGTCTGGTAGCCCTTGAGCACGTCGAGGATGTAACCCTCCTCGATCGCTTGC
>NZ_LZML01000102.1:0-101111 GCF_001665695.1 Nocardia sp. 852002-51101_SCH5132738
GTTCGTCTGCGGTGTGAGGCGCCCGGCGGCGACGAACTGACGCAGCTGATCCACCGGGAACGGACCCGCCGCCTGCCGCCGGCTAGCCCCACCTCAGCCGAACCGGGGGACCGATGAACGACCCACGCCCACAACCGAACTCGTATCCGGTGCCGCCGGTGCCGGGCAGCGGCGGCGGACCACCGAACAACGACTGCAGCGCGGGGACGGTCGAGGCCGCGGCCCACGCGGACATGCCGGTGGTCCAGACGTTCGTCTGCGGTGTGAGGCGCCCGGCGGCGACGAACTGACGCAGCTGATCCACCGGGAACGGACCCGCCGCCTGCCCGTCCAGATCGATGTGGAACTGCTGCTGCACCGGAAGCGGCGGCGGCTGCTGCCCGTAACCCTGCTGGGCATAACCGGCGGCGGGCTGGGCGAAGGCGCCCTGCATCGCCCCTGCCATCTGCCCGCCGAGGGCCACGCCCATCCCGGCCTGCATCGCCGCGCCCATCGCCCCGCCGCCGGGATTCTGCGCGGCGGCGAGCATGGCGTCGGCCGCCTGGACCTGCTGATACCGGTTCGGATCGCGCACGTTGTCGGCGAAACCGCCGGCCTCGACACCGCGGGCCACGCCGCGGGTCATCGCCTGCTGGATCTCCTCCGGCAGCGAGATCGTCATGGTGACCGCGTCGACCCCCAGTCCGAACGACGCCACCCGCTGCGCCACGAATTCGCGCAGCTTGTCGGACAATTCGACCTGACGCCCCTGCAGATCGATCGCGCCGAGCCCGGTGGCGAGCACCATGTCGGAGAAGGCCAGCGCGACGGTGCGCCGCAGCAGATCGGTGATCTGCTCCATGTCGACCACGCTCTCGGTGCCGATCACCTGGCGCAGGAAGACGGCCGGGTCGACCACCTTCACGATGGTGGTGCCGTTGGCGCGGACCTGCACCATGCGGAAGTCGGGATCACGGACGGTCACCGGTTGCGGTGTGCCCCAGCGGAAATCGGTGACCGGCCGGGTGTTGACGAAGTACACCTCCGACCGGAACGGGCTGTTGAAGCCGTGTTTCCACCCCTGCAGGGTGGACATGATCGGCATGTTCTCCGTGGTCAGCGCGTAATGGCCGGGCTCGTAGCGGTCGGCGAGCTGCCCCCGGTAGACGAAGACGGCCTGCTGGCCCTCGCGCACGATCAGTTCGGCGCCGTTCTTGATCTCGTTGTCGTAGCGCGGGAACCGCCACGCCAGCGTGGAATTCGTATCGTCGAGCCATTCGATGATGTCGACGAATTCGCCACGGATCTTGTCCATCAGGCCCATGCGTACTTCCGTCCTCCCTCGGCGCATTCCGCCGCGCAGAGTATGGCACAAACGGATTCGCTTCGGCCGCTAGCATGGGCGTTGTGGAGCAGCGATACGTGCGCAGGTCGGGACGGGTGATCCTCGCGGACGCCGACGACCGGATCCTGCTCATCGCCTATCGCGGCACGCTGGATCCGCTGTACTGGATCACGCCCGGCGGCGGCATCGACGCGGCGGAATCGCCGGCCGAGGCGGCGGCCCGGGAACTGGGTGAGGAGACCGGATTGCGAATCAGCGCAGCCGATCTCGGGCCGCAGGTGGCGGTGGCCACCGGGCATCTGGACATCCCGGGATGGCTGTCGGGTTTGTTCCGTGAGGACTATTTCTTCTACCGGCTGCCCACCAGCGGCACCGATCCGGACACGAGCGGGCTGCTGAGCTACGAAAGCACCGCCATCGACGAATTCCGCTGGTGGAGTGTCGGCGAGCTCGCGAGCACCGACCAGCAGGTGTATCCGCTGGGTCTCGCCGGGCTCCTCGGCGAGCTGCTGGCGGGGCGGGTTCCGCCCGAGCCGGTCACGCTGCCGTGGCGTGACCGGCGCGACGAAGCCTCGTGAATCGGCCGCGTCTCAGGACTTGCGACCGGTGAATTCGTCCATCGAGTGGTAGACGCCCACCTTGTTCAGGTAGAAGTCGCGCACCTTCAGCGGCAGCAGACCGGAGATGGCGCGGTTGAGCCGCGAGGTCCACGGCAGCACGACCAGCGCCGCACCGTTCTTCATCTCACGCCACGCGGTGTCGACGACCTCTTCCTGCTCCAGGATCGGCGTGAACCAGAAACCCTTGGCGCCGTTGAACATTCCGGTGTTGATGTAGGTCGGGCACACCGTGGTGACCTTCACGTGCTCGTTGCCGGACTGCTCGAGTTCCAGGCGCACCGAATCCGACCAGCCCAGCGCCGCCCACTTGGACGCGGCGTAGACGCTCATGCGCGGATTGGACACCAGCGCCGCCGAGGAGGCGATGTTCAACACCCGCGCCGGGGTTTTACGCTGCACCATCGCGGGCAGGAATTCCAGCGCGATGTACATCGGCGCCAGCGAATTGATCGCCATCGTCTTGTCGATGTCGGCGCGGTTCTCGGTTTCCCAGAAGTAGCCGTTGCCGCGCACGATGCCGGCGTTGTTGACCAGCACGTCGATATCGCCGACCTCCGAGCGCACCGCGGCCGCGGCGTCGATGATCGACTGCTGGTCGGAGACGTCGACCACGTAGTGGTGCACCCGGCTCACCGATCCGGAGGACAGTTCGGCCGCGGTCTGCTTCAGCGCGGTCTCGTTGACATCCCACAGCACCACGTCGGCGGCCTGTTCGCGCACCGCGCGCTGGGCGAAGGATTTGCCCAGGCCCATCGCCGCGCCGGTGATCAGTACCCGCTTGCCCGCGACCGTATCCATATCCGTTCCTCTTCCTGCGTACCCGAGTCCCTCGTGCCCGAAGTCCCCTGTGCCCGAGCGGGCGAGATCATTTCTGCCGCAACGCCTTCATCACGCCGAAGTAGAGCGTCATGGTCTTCGCCCACAGCGCTTCCGACATGCCCGGCAGCGGCGCGAGCGGCAGCGCGCGCTGGACCGCGATGGTTTGGGTGTCGACGTATTTGAGCAGCCCTTCGGGACCGTGGCGGCGGCCGCTGCCGGAGATGCCGAGCCCGCCGGAGGGGGCCGCGACACTGCCCCACGCCGCGATGAAGCCTTCGTTCACGTTGACCGACCCGGCGTGGATGCGGGCGGCGATCTCGCGGGCGCGTCCGGTATCGCGGCTCCACACACTGGCATTGAGGCCGTAGGCGGTGTCGTTGGCCTGGTCGACGGCCTCGTCGTCGCTGTGCACGCGGTAGATCGAGACGACCGGGCCGAAGGTCTCCTCGCGGTAGACCGTCATACCCGGGCGCACCCCGGCCAGCACCGTCGGCTCGTAGAAGTACGGGCCGAGGTCCGGGCGCGCGCGGCCGCCGGCCAGCACGGTCGCCCCCTTGGCGACGCCGTCCTGCACGTGTTCGGTGACCGTGTCGAGCTGGCGCGCGAAGGTCAGCGACCCCATCTCGTAGGAGTAGTCCAGCGCCGAACCCAGCCGCAAAGACTGCGTGGCGGAGGTGAATTCGCTGACGAACCGGTCGTAGACACGGTCGTGCACATAGATGCGCTCGATGGATTCGCACAGCTGCCCGGCCGAGGCGAAACAGGCGCGCACCGCGATCTTGGCGGCCGCGCTCACGTCGGCGTCGGCGAGCACCAGCAGCGGATTCTTACCGCCCAGTTCGAGCGAGTAGCCGATCAGCCGCTCCCCCGCCTGCCGGGCGATGGTGCGGCCGGTGGCGCTGGAACCGGTGTAGTCGACGTAGTCGGCGCGCGCGATCACCTCGCCGCCGATCACCGAACCGCGGCCGAGCACCGCCTGCCACAGGCCCGCGGGCAGTCCGGCGCGTTCGGCGGCGTCGATCGCCCACAGGGCGGTGAGCGCGGTCTGGTTGTCCGGGCGCGCGACGACCGCGTTACCGGCCATCAGCGCGGGCAGTGCGTCGGAGGCTGCGAGAGCCAGCGGGTAGTTCCACGGCGAGATCACCGCGACCACACCCTTGGGCCGGTTGCGGACCTCGACCTTGGTCAGCACCGGCAGCACACCGCGCGGGGTGCGCGAGGCCAGCAGCCGTTCGGCCGCGGCGGCGTAGTAGCGGGCGTTGACCGCCACGTCACCCACCTCGTCGAAGGCGTGCACGCGGGACTTGCCGGCCTCGGTCTGGACGATGTCGAGGATGGTGTCCTGTTCGGCCAGGACCAGGTCGTGGAACCGGCGCAGCACCGCGGCGCGTTCGCGCACCGGAACCCGCGCCCACTGCTGCTGGGCGCTGCGGGCGGTCGCGAAGGCGGCGTCGATATCGGCGCTCGACGACTGCGGCAGATCGGCGATCTTCGCGCCGGTGGCCGGGGCGAAGACCGCCACCGAGGGGGCGCCACCCGCGGTGGCGTGCGCGAGCAGGCGGTCCACCAGCTCCTGCGGCAGGGCCGGGGCGGCGGCGAGGTCTGGGGCGGTCGTCATTGTCGGCCCTCTCGGTCGGCAGGCGCTCAACAATTTGTTGAACACCAGTGTTAGATTAACACCGATGTTAGATTAATGGGGCGATGCCGGGCCATGTCAAGTCCGCACGACCGATCAGGGAGGTACCACGGGATGTCGCAGGACGGGGTGGTCACCACTCACAACGGCGCCGCTCGCCGGGGCCGGCCGCCACAGACGCGCGCGCAGGCCGACGAGGTCCGCTCCCGCATCGTCACCGCCACCGCAGCGGTGTTCACCGAATTCGGTTCGCGCGGACTGAGTGTCGCGCGGATCATCGACCAGGCCGGAATCTCGCGGCCCACCTTCTACCGCTATTTCGCCAACGCCACCGCGCCGCTCGATGTGGTACTCACGCAGTCCAACGAGGGCCTCGTGGGTGGCATCCGTAAGGCGTTGGAAGAGTCCGACGAGCCGGTGGCGCTCGGCATCGGCATCATCGACGCGTACCTGGACTGGGCCCGCGGGCACGGGCCGATGCTGCGGCCGGTGTTCGCGGAACTGCACGATCCGGCCTCACCGGTCTCGACATACCGGGAGCAGGCCTTCGACGACATCCGCGCGCTGGTGCGAGAGAAGTTCGCCGTGCTGGACCGGCAACTGCCGGCGCCGCTGGACCTCGACACCGCGCTGCAGGTCTGCGCATTCGTGGTCTACCAGGTGTCGCTGGCCACCGCGCCGGGCGCGGACCCGGATCCCGATGCGGTCGCCGAGGCCCGGCTGACGATGATTCGCACCGTTCTGGTCACCCTGGGGCGGCGCGAGGATGTCGAACTCGCCCTGACGATTCCGGGAATCTTCCTCCCCGTGCAGGGCTGACACCGGCAGGACAGATCAGCCGCGCAACCCGCTCGCCCGCAGCACCCGCCGCGAGATCCCGGCCTCCAGTGCCTCCGCCGTGCCGATGATGCGCACCCGCTGCCGGGCGCGAGTGATCGCGGTATAGAGCAGTTCACGGGTCAGCAGCGTCGACTCCGGGCCCGGCAGCACGATCGTCACCGCACCGTACTGGCTGCCCTGGCTGCGGTGGATGGTCATCGCGTACACCGTGGTCACACCCGGGAATTGGGTGGGATGCACCAGATACGGTTCGCTGCCGCGCTGCAGCGCGGCGCGCAGGCCACCGTCGGCGGACCGCACGATGACACCGGTGTCGCCGTTGTAGATGCGGGCCTCGTGGTCGTTGGCGGTCACCAGCAAAGGCTGGCCGGGAAACCATTGTCCGGCAGCGGATTCCGTCCCGATTCCGGCCGCGGCGACCCAGCCGCCGGCCATCCGGTCCCACCGTTCGACACCGAACGGCCCCTGCCGGTGCGCGCACAGCAGGCGATGCGATTCCATCGCTTGCAGCGCGGCCGCGGCGTCGCCCGCCTCGGCGGCGGTGGTGGATTCGCGGGCGGCGCGCACCACGTCGGCACGCACCTCGGCGATGTCGTCGGGTTCGTGCAGGGACAGTTCGGTACCGCCGTCGTGCAGCAGCGCCAGCGCCGTCTCTGCGTCCCCGGCGCGCACCGCCACCGCCAGATCGGCGATCCGGCCACCGAACCGGCGGCCACGGGTGAGACGGATCATGCCGCCGCGCAAGCGGCTTCGTTCCCGTTCACTGAGATCTTCGGCGCCGGTCACCGGACCGGAACCGGTGTCCAGGATCTGCTCGAGGATCGGATTCGGCGGGCCGGCCACCGGTCCGGCGACCAGATCGGCGAGGACGGCACCGGCGTCGACCGAGGCCAGCTGGTCCGGGTCGCCGACGAGCACCAGCCGCGCGTCCGGGCGCACGGCGGGCAGCAGCCTGCTCATCATGGTCAGCGACACCATGGAGGTTTCGTCGACGACGATGACGTCGTAGGGCAGCCGGTTGTGGGCGTGGTGACGGAAGCGGGTGGTGCCGCCGCGCTGCCAGCCCAGCAGCCGGTGCACGGTCGCCGCGGTCAGTTCCGGGAGGTCGAGGTCGCCGGCCTGTTCGCGCACCGATTCCTGCAGGCGCGCAGCGGCTTTGCCGGTCGGGGCGGCCAGCGCGATGCGCAGGGGCGCGGTGTCGGCGACCGCGCGCTGGTGCGCGACCAGCAGGGCCAGGATTCGGGCGATGGTGTGGGTCTTACCGGTGCCGGGACCACCGGCGACGACCGTGGTCCAGCTGGTGGCGGCGACGGCGGCGGCGATGCGCTGGCGGTCCGGGGCGGCGCCGGGTCCGCCCGTCCCCGGGAACAGCCGGTCCAGTTCGCGGCGCACGGTGTCCGGGTCGACGAGCGGATGCCCGTGCGCACGGTCCGCCAGTACCTCGCGGATCGTCTGCTCCTGCCGGTAGTAGCGGTCCAGATACAGCAGCGGCCCGCCCTCGGATTCGACCAGCCGCAGGGGGCACAACGGGCCGGCGGGACTCCCGCACACCAGCGGGCTCGCGCGCAACTGACCGCACAGGCTGTCGACGTCCGGCCAGGGCAGCAGAGCGGGATCGACCGGTTCCGCCTCGCCGAGATCGAAACCCTCGCCGTCGACACCGATTTCGTGCATGCGCCGCAATTCCAGGCACACCGATCCCGACCGCACCGCACGCACCGCGAGCGCGGCGGCCAGCAGGACCTGCTCCCCGGATTCACCGCCGAGCCGGCCCAGCCGCAGTGCCACGTGCACGTCGGCCGCCGACAACACCCCGGCGGTGTTGAAGGTCCGCAGCAGTCCGGTGGCGCGCTGCGCCACAGCGATCGCCGTCACCTGCTGTCCTTTCCGGCCAGCAGATCCGACAGCGCCACGATCAGCTCCGCCGGTGGGTCCCAGTCGAAGACGCCATGGCCGGGCGGGGTCGCCGGGCCGATCATGGCGCGCACGAACAGATAGCGCACTCCTCCGAGGTGGCGAGCCGGATCGTAACCGGGCAACCGCCAGCGCAGATAGCGGTGCAGCGCCGCCGAATACAGCAGGGCCTGCAGCGGATAGTGCGAGCGCATCATCTCTTCGGCCATCCGGTCGCGCCGATAGTGCGCGACGGTCAGTTCACCGGTGCCGAGCCGGTTGGTCTTGTAGTCGACGACGAGGAAGCGGGGGCCGTCGGTCCGCAACACGGCGTCGATACTTCCGGTCAGATACCCGCGCAGCGGAACGTCGTCGAGCAGGTCGAGGGCATCGGCGTAGGTGGCGAACGGATCGTCGGACCGCAGATGTTCCCGCAGGAGAGCTCCGATGCGCCGGACGGTCACCCGCTGCGCCACCGGGTCGTCACCACCCGCGAGCGGCAGTTCGAATTCCAGTTCGTTCAACCGATCCCGGGAGCGGATATCGGCCAGCGCGACCGGATCGCACGGGGTGCGCAGCACCGCGACAAGCGCGTGGGCGAGTGCGCCGGGATCGATGTCGGCCATGAGTTGCTCGACGGCCTGTTCGCAGCGCATCCGGACCTCGGCGGCCAGATCCGGCGCGTCGGTATCGACCAACTCGAGCACACCGTGCACGAGGGTGCCGAATTCGGCGCCGTAGGGCAGATCGTTCATCAACGACGGTGCCGCGCCGGCGAACTCGTCGTCGGACCCGAGGCCGGGACCGAGTTCCGGCGTGGGCGTCAGCGGCTCGTCGGCGCCGCCCTCAACTGCCTCCGTAGCTGCGAAATCCGTTGTGCCATGCGCTGTTTCATGCGCCGACGCGGTGAGCGCCGAGTACGAGGTACGGCGCCATTCGTGGTCCACGGAGCGGGTGAATCGCGCGGCCTCGAGTGTCTTGTCACCGGTGTGATCACGTTCGGTGCGCAGCTGCGCCTCGACCGCCGCGCGGACGGGTTCGATCTCGATCAGGCCCGGACCGGCGGCCGCGGCCCATTCGCGCAACTGCTGCAGCACGATCGGATCCGCGGGCACCTCACTGCGCGCCGGCACGTCGGCGCTGCCGGGGGCGCGGCCCAGGATCATCCGATGCAGCGGTGCGGCGGCCGTACCGTAGGCCGGCGCCCACCAGGCCACCACCTGGCACTGCGCCCGAGTCACCGCGACATACAGCAGCCGCAACTCCTCCCCCGCCTCCTCGGCCTCGCAGCGGCGGCGGTGCTCGGCGTAGCCCGGCGCTTCGGGGCCGCCGACGTCCAGGACCCGTTCGTCGCCGTCGTGGAACAACAGCGTCGACGGATTGGGGTTCTTCGCGCCGTCCCACGCGAAAGGCAAGTAGACGACAGGGAATTCCAGGCCCTTGCTGGCGTGCACCGTGGCGATCTGCACCGCGGCCGCGTCGCGGTCGAGGCGGCGGCTGCGTCCCGCGACCGCGCCCGAGGCCGGATCGCGCACCCGGTCGGCCAGCCAGCGGGTGAGCGCGGTGAGCCCGAGCGATTCCCGCGCGGCGACCTCGTCGAGCAGTTGCGCGATATGCCGCAGATCGGTCAGGCGCCGTTCGCCGCCGCTCTGGGCCAGCAGTCGCGGCGCGGGCTGGGCCTGGGCGGACAGCCGGTCGAACACGGCCGCGAAACCGGAGCGTGCGAACAGCCGGGCCGCGTCGCGCAGCTGGGTGCTGAGCCGGCCCACCAGATCCGCGCCGCCGGCGTCGATATCGGCCGCGGACATGCCGAGCAGCGGGGTGGTGGCCGCCAGCCGCACCCGGTCGCCGCGATGCGGTTGTTCCAGCGCCCGCAGCACCCACAGCCAGTCGGTGGCGCTGCGGGTGGCGAAAACGCTGGCGCCGCCGGCGAGGACGGAGGCGACACCGGCGCGGTCCAGTTCCGCGCGCACCAGGTCGATTTGCGCGCGGGTGCGGACCAGCACGGCGATATCACCAGGGCCGAGTGCGCGGTCGCCGATCCGCGCCCCGGATTCGAGGGTGCGGACGATATCGGCGGCGAGGTCGGTGGCCACGCGATCGCGCTGGCGGCCCACCACCGGGAATCCGCTGCCGTTCAACGCTCCGGCGCCCTGGCGGGGAAAACACCTGAGCCGCAACGGAACCGCCGCCCCCTCGGGCCCGGTGAGCCGGCTCTGCGGCCGGACCGCCGTGACCGGCGGCACCGTGATCTGCGCATGTCCCAGGGCCGCGCCGCCCAGCAGGTGATGCAGCGCCGCCAGCAGGCCGGCATCGCTGCGGCGGTTGGTGTCCAGTTCGCGACGGGTCTCGGCGTGGGCGACCGCGTCCAGATAACTGAGGACCTCGGCGCCGCGGAAGGCGTAGATCGCCTGTTTCGGATCGCCGACCAGCACCAGGGTGGTGTGGTCGTGGAAGACGCGCCGCAGAATGTCCCACTGCAGTGGGTCGGTGTCCTGGAATTCGTCGACCAGCGTCACCCGGAAGCGGTCGCGGATGCGGCGGCAGGCACGCTCGCCGTGGACCGGGTCGGCGAGCACGTCGTGCAGCAACACCAGCTGATCGTCGAAGTCGCGGATGCCCGAAAGCCGTTTGCGCCGATCGACTTCCGCGCGCACCGCGGCCGCGAACGCCGCCGCCTCGGCCGCGGGGTGATCGCCGAGCTCCTCTCCTGGAACCAGCCGCGCGCGCCGGTCCGCCACCGCGGCCGCCGCCAGCGACAGCGCCTGCCGCACCGGCATCGGGGCACCGCCACGGGCGTAGCGGGCCAGATACAGATCCTCGGCGACCGTGCTCACCAGTTCCTCGATGCCCTCGACCAGCCGCACCCGCGGATCGTGTTCGCCTGCGATGCCGAGTTCGTCGAGCATGCGCTGACAGAACCCGTGGGTGGTGGAGATGGTGCCGGCATCGAAATCCGACAGCGCGGCGACCAGCCGCCGGCGCCGCCGCGCCACCTCGGCCGGGTCGGCATCGGCCAGATGCGCGATCAGCTCGTCGGCTCCGGCGCGCGCGGCCGCCGGATCGTCGAGGGCCGCCGCGACCGTGACGAACCGCTCCCGCGTGCGTTCCCGCAACTCCTGGGTCGCCGCCCGGCTGAAGGTCACCAGCAGCAACTGCGAGATGTCGACCAGCCCCTCGGCGACGAACCGCACCGCCAGCCCGACGATGGCGTAGGTCTTCCCGGTCCCCGCGCTCGCCTCGAGAACGGTTGTCCCCGTGGGCAGGTCACCGCACAGGTCGAATTGGCCGAACGGTGCGGAGCCACCTGGACGGACGCCCCTCGAACGCAGAGCGTCGCCGATGCGCCCGGGATCGGAGGGTGCACCGTCTCTGCGGTTGAACGACGCGTGGACGGGCGCCGGTTCGGATTCCACGCCGGCGAAGCGCGCGGCCACACGTCCGTCCGCATGTCGGGCCTCATCCGCCTGAGGCGCAGGACTGTGATTCTCCGCCCCGTCGCCGGACTGCACCTCATCCACGGCGAAAAGCTCTCCGGCGTCGACTGTTTCGTTCGTGGTACGAGTGTGCCGGCGGTGAGTGGTGGCGTGCGCCGCCGCTTCCGGGGTGCGCAGATCGGCGACGGGGAACAGTTCCTCGGTCATGGCTGCCCCTGGGATTCGTTGGCCAGCAGCGGATTCCACAGTCGCCGGGCCACCGAGCCGAATGTGGTGGTTTCGCCGTACCGGTCCGGTTCGGGCAGCGGGGTTTCCAGTTGCTCGAAGGCCGGTTCGGGTCCCCGGATGTAGGTCAGGTAGCGGTCGGTGTGGTCGCCGAACGGGCGCGGCCCCTTCGGTCCGCCGTAGAACTCCTCCTCCGCGGCGGCGCGGGCAGAGTCGAGATCGGCTCCGCGGCAGCGGCGTTCGGCATAGACCGCCGATGCCGACGGCGCGAACGACAGCGGTTCGGCCAGGCCCTCCTCGCGCAGATCGGCCAGCTCGCGCAGCAGGTCCGCCGCGAGCGCGGGGGCCGGTGCGGTCAGCGACGAACGCCAGGCCGGGCGGCCGAATTTACCGCGCCCGATGCTCACGGCCTGCCAGCTCTGATGGCGTTCGGTGGCGGCCAGCGCCAGCAGCCGCACCCACGCCGCCATCCGATGTTTGGGCGCGAGGCGGGAATAGGTGGCGCGCACGACCGCGTCGTCGTGCACATCGGCGACCGTCCCGGTGAGCCGCCGCCCCGATCCCAGATCCACCGCGATATCGATGGTGCGTGCCGGCGCCTGCTGCAGTGGCGCTGCGACCTGCACCAGCCGGTCGACCGTGGATTCCACCTCGGCCAGCACCGCCGCGCCGAGGCCGAAGGGCGGCAGGGTTCCGCGCCGCCATTCCGCGGCGCGCAGGGCAGCCGGATCCGCGCCGGTGAGCCGGGCCGCCAGCATGCGTTCACCGATATTCCAGGTGGCCAGCCCGGTCAGTTCGATGGGCAGGCGTTCGTCGATGTCCTCGTCCTCCTCCGGCACCCGGATGCCCAGGCGCTGCCACAGGAAGGCCCGGATCGGATGTTCGGCGAACGAGACCAGTTCCGCCAGTTCGACATCCGTGCGCGCCACGGCGGGCAGCGGGCCGGGCAGCCACGGCGGACTCGGTTGCGCGGGGCGCGCCGCGGCGCGGGCGGCGGCCAGCGCGAGAGTGTCGAAACCGAACGGGTCGCGCGCGTCGAAGTTGCTGCCGTCGTAGGCCTGCAGCGGATGACGGCGCACCACGTCACCGGTGCCGCGGTGGGCGCGCACCACATCGATCAGTTCCGCGAGCGGCGTGACCGGCGGCCGGGGCGTTCCGGTCACCGGATCGGCGCCGGTGTAGAGCACGACGAGACGGTCTTCGGCGGCGAGGACGGCATCGAGTAGCAGTCCGCGGTCCTCGCTGCGCGAATCGCGTTCGCCGACAAGCGGTTCCCGCGCGGTGACGTCGTCGCCGTCGATGCCGCCAGTGCGCGGGAACACCTCGTCGTCGAGCCCGAGCAGCACCACCACCCGGTGCGGGACCGACCGCATCGGCGCCAGGCCGCACACGGTGAGCTCGCCGGTGCGGTAGTTCGAGCGCGGCGCCCGGGCCCGCGATCGCGCCCGCAGGGCCGCGATCACATCGGGCAGCCGCAATTCGGCCGCGTCCGCGTGTTCGAAGGCGGCGGCGAGTTCGCGCCGCGCCTGCACGCCCTGCCAGGCCGCGGCAACCGGAAGATCGGTGAGCAGATCGAGCGCGCGGTGCAGGATCTGCAACCACTGCCGCGCGGGTCGCGGTGTGCCGGCGGGTTCGGCCGGGGTGGGTCCGCTCAGATCGCGCACGCAGACCGCGAGCCGGTCGACGAATTCGGCGAACCGCCCCGCCAGGTCCACATCGCCGGAGTCGACGTCCTCCAGCGGCAATGCCAGATCCAGCCAGTCCTCGCCCGATTCCCCGGCCGCGACGCCGAGCAGAATCCGGTCGACGGCCGCGTTGAGGGTGTTCTGGCCGAATTCGGCGAGGCCGAAGGCCTGCCGCTGCCGTTGCCCGATCCCCCAGCGGGCGCCGGTTTCGGCGGCCCATTCGCGCAGCCGCTCGATATCGTCGTCGTCGAATCCGCAGCGGTATCGGACGGGCTCGGTCGCGGCGAGGTCGAGCACCTGGGTGACACCGACGCGTCCCTCGGCCAGAGCGAGCAGATCCTCCAGCACCGCGAGCACCGAATTCGCCGCGCCCGCACTGCGCTCGGCGGGCCGCACCCGCAATCCGTGCGCGGGATTCGCGTCGGGATCGTCGAGAGCGGCGGGCCCCTGGCCGAAGGCGGCCCGCACCAGCGGCGCATAGCCGTCGGGATCGGGGCACAGCACGATCACGTCGCGCGGTTCCAGGGTGGCATCGCGCTGGAAGAGCCCGAGCAGGACGTCACGCAACACCTCCACCTGCCGGGCCGGGCCGTGGCAGGCGTGGATCTGCACGCTGTCGTCACCTGTGCGAGTCACCGGCACCGGCGGCCAGCGGTCCGCGCGGAGGGCGTCCTGCAGCTCGGAAAGCACTGTGCCCGAACGATTCCCGGCGTCGATGCGATCGGGTTCGGGCGCATGATGCCGATCGGCGAAGTCGACGGTCGCCAGCCGGTTCTGGACTTCCCGGACGTCGCGGCCCAGCGCTCCCAGCAGCGGGTGGCGGGCGATCGGTTCGGCGACCACGCGCCGGGGAGCGGCGGGACGGGTTCGCACGATCGTCGCCGCACCCGCGGGCCCCGCACTACCTTCCTCGATCGCGGCGGGTCCGGCCGGACGGGCGAGTTCGGCACCCTCGGGGTCGGACGCGCGCAGCCGCTCCCACAGCGCCGGGCTGGGATGGACGAGCCAGATGTGCACATCCCGGTGTTCTGCCACCGCCTCCAGCACCGCGAGTTGCGCGGCCGGAATCCGGGGCAGCCCGAAGATCGAAAGCCGCTGCGGCAGATCGATACTCGCGGGATCGGTGCGCAACCGGCGGCAGACGGTGTCGAGCCGCTGTGCCGGTGCGGGGACGCCGATCGCCTCGCGCACCCGCCGCCACAGGCGCGGCTGCCACAGTAGGTCCTCCGGCAGGTCGGCGCCGCGGCCGTCGGTATCGGCGCCGTCGCCCCAGTCGGTGATCAGGGTCGGGCGGGTGGCGCCGTAGGTGTCGAACAGGGTCGCGATATGGGTCGCGGTGCCCAGCCGCCGGCCCGCCCGGTACGCCTCGGCCGGGCCGGCGCCCACCCCCAGATGCCGGGCCAGGACCGCCGCCCAGGGTTCGCCGATCGCGGCGTCCATCGCCGCCAGCACCGGCCACACCAGCCGGTCGGGTGCCCACGGGTCGGCGTCGGCGGCGATATCGGAGGCCGCGGCCGAGATGTCGGCGACCAGCGCCGCCGGGCTCGGATAGTCGATGTTGGCGGCCACGCCGTCGCCCGCCCCCGCGCCCAGCGTCACCGCGAGCCGCTGGTTGAGCCAGCGTTGCACGCCGTGCGCGCCGACCGCGACGACCTCGGCGGCGAAAGGGTCCGGCAGCGGGTGCGACAGCATCGCGGCGAGCGCGTCGGCCAGCGTGCGCGCCGACTCGGCCCGATGGATGTGCAGCACCTGCGCACCGCCTCTCTGTCCCTCGCGCGCGATCCGTTGTCGCGGTGATGCGGCGCGCCCGATCCTACAAACCCGGCCACCGCACCCGGCGGCACCGACCCGTCTCGGTGCGCCGCGCCCGGCGAACGCCGTGGGACGAGCCCTCCGCAACCGACCGGGCAACGCCCGTTACCACCGGTTTGCCGCCCTTCGCAGCATCCCACCAAACATTCGGCAACACAATCGAATCCGGCCATCATGACCATTCGGCTATTGCGAACGCAATTCGCCACCGCGTGTCACCCGCACACCGGGTCCGTCGTGTGCCACAGTGCTCTGCGGGGAGGTTTTCGGGAGAAGCGGTATCGAAAGGCTGGTTCGATTCATGTCTGCGACGGTGGTCCCTCTCGTACCCAGATCCGGGTTCACGGTACGGCGATCGGGCGAGACGTGGGAACTGATCAACTCCCGGCACTACGGCCGCGGCGTGGTGCTGCACAGCTGGGCCCGCGACCGGCATTCCGAGGCCTTCGAGCACTGCTATCGGCTCAACGGCCGCAGCGTCGAGGAATTGCTCGCGGCATTCCGCTGACCTGCGCCGTTGCGCTCGACATGGCCGAAATGCGCTGGCCTGCAACGATCTCCGTGGAGCTACCACATCCGCAGGTCGAGCTCAAGACGTGCGTGATCGGCGGATTTGTGGCTATTGTGGCTCACCGTGCGTTATCCCCGGACCGCGTCCCGCGGCATTCGAACCACCCGCCTGGCCGCCGGTGCCTGCGTCGTCGCCGCCGCGCTGATCGCGGGCACCCCCGTACTGGATCCCGCTCCGGCCGCCGCCGTCCCGCTGCGTATGCAGGGCTGCCGCGACGGCTTCGACTGCGATATGAGCAGCCGGATCGCGGCGGTCGACAACTACCTGGCCTCCCGGCCCGGTGTCACCGGCTACGTGGTGCGCGACCGGGTCACCGGCGGCACCTATGCCAACGGCAGTGCCGACACGCTGTTCTGGACCGCCTCCACGATCAAGCTGGCCATCGCCGAGGATCTGCTCAACCGGGCACGCGTCGGCGCGATCACGCTGACGCCCGAGGACCGCACCCAGATGGAGTCCATGCTGGCGACCTCCAACGACGCCGCGGCGGACTTCCTGTGGAACAAGTACGCGGGCCCGGACCGGCAGGCGTTCAACAACGCCTTCCGGGCCAACGGGATGACCGGCCTGGTGCCGCGCCCGACCAACGGCAACGGACATCTGTTCCCGGACTGGGGTTTTCAGCAGTGCGCGCCGGCCGATCTGGACCGGCTGATGAACAACGTGCTCGACCACATGCACCCGGACGACCGCGGCTACCTGCTCGACCGGATGCGCAAGGTCGACACCAATCAGCACTGGGGCGTGTGGGGCGCGGGCGATGCCCTGCACCCCGGCCTGAAGAACGGCTGGTCCGACGAGAACGGCGGCTGGGTGGTCAACTCGGTCGGCTTCGCCGGGCCCGGTGAGCGCTACACCCTCGCGGTGATGAATTCCCTCGGCGACCAAGGCGGCTACACCGACGGCGAGGAGACCACCACGCATGTCGCGCAGCTGCTGTTCGCCGGACGGTGAGCAGGGCGGTCACCACCGCGACAGCGCGCTGATCGGTTCCGATGCGGCAGCGCGCCGATCGGTTACAGCCGCGACAGCCGCATCGGCGCCCCGTCGCGCGGGAACGGGATGGTGTTGAAACCCCACGGCATCAGATAGTCGTCGGGGATGTGCCAGCGGTAGGCACGCACCATCGCCGCGATGACGACCTTCACCTCCAGAGTGCCGAAATGCATGCCGATGCATTTGTGCGCCCCCGCGCCGAACGGCATCCACGCCAGCCGGTGCGATTTGTCCTCGCGCCGGTCCTCGGCGAACCGTTCCGGATCGAAACGTGCCGGCTGCGACCACAATTCGGGCAGCAGATGATTGACCCCGTAGGCGACGTCGACGTGGGTGCCGGCCGGAATGTAGTGACCGGCCACCTCGGTGTCGCGCACGGCGCGGCGCACCAGGCCCGGCACGGGCGGCACCAGCCGCAGGCTCTCCTTGATCACCAGGTCCAGATCGCGCAGGCGGTCCAGATCGGCGATCGTCGGCGGCGCACCGTCGAGCTCGTCGAACAACGCCTGCGCCTCGGCGCGCACTCGCTGCTGCCAGTCCGGGTGGCGGCCCAGGTAGTAGGCGACCGAGGTCGCGGTGGTGGTGGTCGTGTCGTGGGCGGCCATGATCAGGAAGATCATGTGGTTGACCACGTCGGCGTCGGAGAAGGTCGCCCCGTCGTCGGCGCGGGCGTGACACAGCGCGGAGAAGAAGTCCGCACCCTCTTCGCTGCGCTTCTGCGGCACCATCGCGGTGAAGTACTCCTCGAGCGTCTTGCGCCCGCGCAGGCCGGCGCGCCACGCACCGCCGGGCACCGGATAGCGCACCAGCGCCAGCGGCGCGTGGGTGCAATCGAGGAAGGCCTGTCCGAGCCGGTGGCGTTGCGGTCCGGCGTCGACCCCCATGAAGGTTTCGGTGGCGATCTCGAGGGTGAGATCTTTCACCGTCGGATACAGCCGCAGGGTGCGCGCACCGGCCGGGTTCCAGCGTTCGACCGCGGCCTGGACCACCGGGCTCAATTGCGCCAGATGCGATTCCAGCCGTTCGCGGGTGAACGCCTGCTGCATGATGCGCCGGTGGAACATGTGCTCGGAGAATTCCAGCAGCAGTAGTCCGCGGCGGAAGAACGAGCCGATCAGGAAGTCCCAGCCCTGCCCGAAATCGTTGCGGCGCTTGCCGAGTACCTCGTCGACGGCCTGCGGACCGGCGATCAGGACGCGGTCGACGCCGAAGGATTTGTTGTAGCTCACCGGGCCGTAGCGGCGGTATCGGTCGTACATCTCGGCGGGGCCCCAGCGCAGATACTGCAGCGAGCGGCCCAGTACCGGCAGTCCGGCGTCACCGCGCACGGCCGCCGCCGCGCTGGCTCGCGGCGGTGTCGCCAGCACCTGCTCCCGGGCCGGTAATCGGTGCAGCAGCCGGTCGATCGGATGACTGTCCGGAATTTCGATGAAGCCGATGTTCTCCCGTTCGGCTTCGGAGGGACGCGGGTCGACGCTGACCATGACTGATGCCTCCCGAACACAGCAGCCGCGCAACGCCGCCCGGCCGCAAAAAAAGTACACCTCGTACATTAGAGGTAGGATCGCGCTGTGACAAGGGACACAGAAATTCGGCGTCCGGGCCGGCCGCCCGGGCCGCCCCGGGATCCGGACCGCCGGCGCGCGGAAATCCTCGACGCGGCCGAGCGGGTGGTGGCCGGCTCCGGAGCTCGGATGACGATCGCGCAGGTCGCCGCCGAGGCCGGATACGCGCGCACCGCGGTATACGCGGTGTTCCCGGATCTGTCGGCGCTGATCGACGCCCTTGCCGAGCGGCATATGAACGCCATCATCGCCGCCGCCGACGATCTGCTGGCCCAGCCGCTGCCCGCCCGGCAACTACTCCGCGCGGTGGTGACCCTGATCTGCGATTTCGTCGACGCCAACCCCAATCTGCACCACGTCATGATGCAGCGGCTGGAGCGCGGCGACGCCGAGCACCGGCCGTTCTTCACCCGCGTATCCGACTGGGCGACATCGATTTTCGACATCATCCTGCGCCGCCTCGACGCCGACCCGGCGCTGGCGCGGATCTGGGCGACCGCCACCGTCGGCGCCATTCTGATGTCGGCCGAGGCCTGGATGCAGCAGCCGACGCGCTCGCGCGCGGAATTCGTCGACCAGCTCGCGGCCTTTCTGTGGCCGACCGTGGAGAGCATCGGCGGCGACCGCCTCGTCGGGCCGCTGACGGTCGCCGCGGAGCCGGTGCCGAAGTGATCGCATACCCGCCCTCCGGGGGCCGAAACTCGGGCTCGGGGTGCGGACGCGCCGACATTCGGTGCTCGTCGTGACTGCCTCCGGGCAGCCGACTACCGTTGAGCCTGTCGTAGACCGAACGTCCGGCGAGGAGCGCTGATGGGAACCGAAACTGTCGAGAACCGACGCCACCGCGTGGTGGTGATCGGATCCGGCTTCGGCGGCTTGTTCGCGTGCAAACATCTCGAGCACGACAACGTCGATGTCGTACTGATCTCCAAGACCTCCACGCACCTGTTCCAACCGCTGCTCTACCAGGTCGCCACCGGCATCCTGTCCACCGGCGAGATCGCTCCCGCCACCCGCATCGTGCTGCGTAAGCACCACAACACGCGGGTGATCCTGGGCGAGGTCCACGATATCGACCTGGTGAACAAGACCGTGACGTCGAAACTGCTCAACCAGGACACCGTCACCTCCTTCGACAGCCTGATCGTCGCGACCGGCGCTCAGCAGTCCTATTTCGGCAACGATCGGTTCGCCACCTACGCGCCGGGGATGAAGACCATCGACGACGCGCTGGAACTGCGCGCCCGCATCCTCGGCTCGTTCGAGGAGGCCGAACTGGCCAAGACCCAGGAGGAACGCGACCGCTTCCTGACGTTCGTCGTGGTCGGGGCGGGCCCCACCGGCGTCGAACTGGCCGGCCAGATCGCCGAACTCGCCGACCGCACCCTGGTCGGCACCTTCCGCAACATCGATCCGCGCGACGCCCGCGTGCTGCTGGTCGAAGGCGCCGGCGCGGTGCTCGCGCCGATGGGCCCCAAGCTCGGCGGCAAGGCCCAGCGCCGCCTCGAGAAAATGGGCGTGGAGATCCAGCTCAACGCGATGGTCACCGATGTCGACGCCCGCGGTGTGACGGTCAAGGACAAGGACGGCACCGAGCGGCGCATCGAATCGGCGTGCAAGGTGTGGTCGGCCGGCGTGCAGGCCAGCGAACTGGGCAAGATGCTGGCCGAACGGTCCAAGGGCACCGAAACCGACCGGGCCGGGCGGGTCGTGGTCGAACCGGATCTGACGATCAAGGGCTATCCGAACGTCTTCGTCGTCGGCGACCTGATGGCCGTGCCCGGTGTGCCCGGTCAGGCGCAGGGCGCCATTCAGGGCGCCACCTACGCCGCCAAGCAGATCAAGGCCGAGGTCGCCGGGAAGCAGACCCCCGATCAGCGCAAGCCGTTCAAGTACTTCAACAAGGGCAGTATGGCGACGGTCTCGCGGTTCAACGCCGTCTGCCAGATCGGCAAGCTGGAGTTCTCCGGCTTCTTCGCATGGCTCATCTGGCTGGTACTGCACCTGTACTACCTGATCGGCTACCGCAGCCGGACCGTCACGGTGTTCCAGTGGTTCGTCGCCTTCCTCGGCCGCAACCGCGGGCAGATGGCGGCCACCGAACAGTGGGTCTTCGCCCGGCTCGCGCTCGAGGCCATGAACGGCAACGAGACCGACGCCCGGGAGGTGGAGGCCGAGGTCGGCAACACGACGCCTCCCGCCGCACCGGGCGAACCGCCGGCGAAGTCGGCGGCCCCGACTCCGGACGGCGAAAAGGCCTCGGGCACAAGCGAATCCGCCGGTCCGAGCGAGTCCTCCGCCACGAGCGAGTCGACTGCCTCCGGCTCGTCGCAGCCGAAGGCGGGCTGACGACTCGGCCTGATCACCACAGCACTACCGAGGGCTGCAAGCCGATGCGCTTGCGGCCCTTGTGTATTCACGCCGGCCGCAGAGCACGCTCGACTGCCCTGCCCGAGGGCCGAGCCCGACGTCTCCGCTCACCCCGCTGCGGCGGCTCGACGGCGAAGGTTCGCGGGGGTTTCGGACAGCCGCGCACCCGTCCATGTCGAGAGCGAACCCCCGGCGGCCAGCGGCAGCACCGCGGCGGCCATACCGATGGTCGAGGCGGGGCTGTCGTCGGGGTAGCGCAGCTCGCTGGACAGCGCGCGGTGGGCCGACAGTAAATCGTCGGCCGCGGTGCCGGCACCGAGTTCGAGGCGATGGCGCAGCAACGGCAGGGCGGACGTGTCGGCGACGAGGTCGCCACGCCAGCGGCCGTGATCCTCGCCGGTGCGGCCGATCTGCACGCGTTCGCGGAGGCGGATCCGGGCATCGGCGGCCAGCCGAACGGTGGTGACCGCACGATGGTCGGCTCCCCCGGCGACGACCGTCGGTTCCGGATCGAAGTCCAGTTCACCGCCCGCGCCGATGTCGATGGTCCATGATGCCGTCGATATCGGAGTCGTGCGGCCGGGGAGCACGATCGTGGCGGCCACGGAGCGCACCGTCAGGCGTGCACCGGGCTCGACCACGATGTGGATGTCGAGTTGGTCCCCGCCGAGCGGTGTGGCCGCAGCACCGATCAGATGCAGCGTATCCGGCCCGGTCGAGCGGACCGCCAGCGCGCCGGTCGCCGCCGTTCGCGGCCGGGCCCCGGCGCGGGCGACGATGCGGATCTCAGTGCGCAACAGCGCTTTCCCCAGCGGCATCGGCGGCCGCCGCCGCGCGCAGCCGATCGCGCACCCACGCCAGCACCGGTGTCGCGGCCGGATCCTCGGTCAGCGAACTGAAGACGAACGGGCGACCCGCGCGCACCGCCGCGGAATCGCGCCGCATCACCTCGAGGTCGGCGCCGACCATCGGCGCCAGATCGGTCTTGTTGATCACCAGCAGATCCGAGAACGTCACGCCCGGACCACCTTTGCGCGGCACCTTGTCGCCCCCGGCCACGTCGACGACGAAGATCTGCACATCGATCAGGCCCGCGGAGAAGGTGGCGGTGAGGTTGTCGCCGCCGGATTCGACCAGAATCAGATCCAGCGGTGGATTCGCCTCGATCAGATCGTCGATGGCGTCGAGGTTGGCGGTGATGTCGTCGCGAATCGCGGTGTGCGGACAACCACCGGTCTGCACCGCGCTGATCCGTTCGTCGGGCAGAACCGCGTGCCGGCGCAGGAAGTCGGCGTCCTCGGTGGTGTAGATGTCGTTGGTCAGCACCGCCAGCGACAGTTCCGCGCGCAACTGCCGGCACAGCGCCGCGACCAGCGCCGTCTTCCCCGATCCGACCGGCCCGCCGATCCCGATGCGCACCGGCTCCCCCGGCGTCCGCACCCGCCTGGGGCGGTCATGGGCGTGATCGTGCGGTTCGCCATCGATCAGATGCGGCGGCATGAGCTCTCCTTCGGGCCTCGATTCTCGACGATCATCGTGGCCGATTCATGTGAACCCGGTGTTACCGCGCCCGACATGCGCACGGGTGCGCCGACATCCGGGCGCCCCCCGCCTAGCTCCGCGACTCGGCCGACTCGTCGGCACCGGCGGGCTGTATGGACCGCAGTGCCGCCATCCATATCACGGTGAGCTCGTCGACGAGTTCCTCACCGGTCAGCACCAGCCGCTCGGACAGCACCGCCTCTATCACGTCGAACGCGCCGCCGAGCAGGAACAGGGCCAGTGCGTGCGTGGACGGTTGTGACGACCTCGGCAGCGGCAGGGTATCGGTGATGATCTGGGCGAATTCGACCAGCAGCGTATGTCGTCGATCGCGCAGCGGGCCGTGTCCGGCCGCGCAGATCAGGATCGCGGTGGCCTTTCGCCGATCCTCGGCCACGACACCGTAACCGGCGGCGATCGCGCCCCGCACCCGTTGTTCGATGCTCTCCCCCGCTGCCACAGCCGCCACGCCGCGCGCCACGATCTCCTCCGCGACCGTGTCCACGACCGCGCACAGCAGCGCATCGAGATCGGTGAAGCTCTCGTAGAAGTAACGCGGGGTCAATTGGGCACGGCTGCATACGGATCGGACGCTGATCCCGGCCAGACCGTCCTCGTGCAGGCAGTCCAAACCGGTCTCGATCAGCACCTGCCGCCGCTGTTCACGCCGGACATGCCCGGGAACGCCCCGGTAGGTACCTGCCACAATCGCCTCCACATATTGACAACGACAACGACCGTTATCAGACTACCCGGTGACACGGGACACACACACCTGGGAGACGACGATGACTCTGCTGATGCACGACCGCGCCGGCGTGCCCGGCATGCCGGGCGATTCCGGACTGCCGCTGATCGGCTACACCTTGCAGCTGGCACAGGGCACGATCCTGACCGGCGAAAGCCGCTACCGGCGGCACGGTCCGGTGTCGTGGTCGCGCGCCCTCGGCATGACATCGGTGCAGGCGATGGGCCCCGACGCCTGCGGCGAGGTGCTGCGCAATCGGGACCAGGCGTATGCGAACGGTCCCGGCTGGTCGACGTTGATCGGCCCGTTCTTCCACGGCGGTCTGATGCTCATGGATTTCGATGAGCATCATCGCCACCGCCGCATCATGCAGTCGGCGTTCACACCCCAGCGCCTGGCGGGCTATCTCGGTCCGATGAACGAGACCATCGCGGCCGGGCTGCGGCGCTGGCCCAGCTCCGGCACCCTGCGCTTCCATCCGCTGATCAAGCAGCTCACCCTCGACGTTGCGACCCGCACGTTCACCGGGACGCCGCTGGGTCCCGAGACCGACCGGGTCAATACCGCGTTCACCGATACCGTCGCCGCCACCACCGCGGCGCTCCGGCTTCCCGTGCCCGGAACACGCTGGTCACGGGGACTGAGCGGGCGGCGGGTGCTGGAGCGGTATCTGGCCCCGAGGCTCGCGGGCAAACGCGCCGGCGACGGCAACGATCTGTTCAGCGCGTTGTGTCATGCGGTCGGCCCGGACGGGGAGCGGTTCACCGACAGCGAGATCGTCGACCACATGGTCTTCCTGCTGATGGCCGCGCACGACACCGCGACGGCGACAATGACCACGATGGCCTACTACCTGGCTCGCCACCCGGAGTGGCAGGAGCGGTGCCGGGAGGAGTCTCGCGCCCTCGGGGTGGACGCGATCGACTACGCGGATCTGGACCGGCTGGAATCCCTCGACCTGGTGATGAAGGAGGCGATGCGCATCATCACCCCCGTACCCACCGTGATCCGCAAAACCGTGCGAGAGACCGAATTGCTGGGCTACCGCATTCCCGCCGACACCCTGGTCGGGGTCATGCTCTGGCATCTGCACCACATGCCGGAACTGTGGCCCGAGCCCGACCGGTTCGATCCGGAGCGTTTCGCCGAACCGCGGCGCGAAGACAAATCACATCGCTACGCCTATCTGCCCTTCGGGCACGGAGTGCACAAATGCATCGGCATGTACTTCGGCGGGATGGAGGTCAAGGCAGCGATGCATCAACTGCTGCTCCGGCAACGATGGAGCGTCGATCCGGACTACCGCATGCCCGTACTGCTGCGCCCGCTGCCGAAACCCGGTGACGGCCTGCCCATCCGGCTGTCTCCCGCCTGATCGTCTTCGACGGGCCGGTCGCAGCCACCGCGTGGGCTAGGACGCGAACAGCGGCATCTCGCGGTCGAGGTGGCGCTGAGCGAGCACGTCACCGAGCGGGTCGGAGAGGGCGGCCGGGCCGATCGTGGCCGCGCGCGCGGTCTCGTCGCACAGTGCGGCCAGCTCCAGCGTGATCGCCGCGACGGCCGCCGGATCGAGTGCGAGCAGCCGTTGCGCCGCGGTGGCGGCTCCGGTCATCGTCGTATAGACCACGACCCCGGCGATCTCCACCGGTCGCACCGCCGCGGCCTGCCCCACCACGCCGAAGACCGTCGACAGATGTGGCCGCACGCCCGAGCTCGACCAATCATGGTGCGGCCATACCTGTTTCGCGAGCCGAAGCAGTCCGCGCCCCTGCGCCCGCGAGGCCGTGCGCGCCGCCGGCGCCGGGGTGCGGGCGTCGGCCTCCGCCTCGGCCGACGAGGGAGTCAGGGTTCCCGCACAGACGGCCGCCGACAGCGAGGCCGAGACCAGGCCCGTCGTGCGGATCCGCCGGCGCAGATAGGCCGCCACCGTGTCGAGGTCGCGCACGAGCCCGGAGGCGATCGCCTCCTCGACACCGCCGGAATGCACATGCCCGCCGATGGGCAGCCGCGAATCGGCGAGCGACATCACCATCGCGAGACTCATGGGCATCTCCTGCGGCCGGGCACGATCTCCGATCCTAGAACCGCGCGGTCAGCCGGCCGCCGCGAAGTCCGCGGCGGCGCTCATCGCGGCCCACTTCTCGGTTTCGTCGGCCCGGGCCTGCCCGGCCGCCCGCGCCGCGGCCAAGGCGTCGCTGCCCAGGAGAAGGCGGCGAGGCGGCTCCTCGGAGTCGGCCACCTCGACGATGATGCGGGCGGCGCGCGCGGGGTCGCCCGGCTGGGATCCGTCGTTGTCGCGGCGGAAGCGGTGGACGGCGCCCACCGTCGCCTCGTAATCGGCACCCACCGGATGGATGGTCATCGAGGCGCCCTGCCAGTCGGTGCGGAAGGCGCCCGGCTCGACGATCACCACCCGCACCCCGAACGGGGCGACCTCGCTCGCGAGCACTTCGGAGAATCCCTCGACCGCGAATTTCGCCGTCTGATAGGCGCCCAGCCCGGGCGAACCACCGACTCGTCCGCCGATCGAGGAGATCTGGACGAAGGTTCCCGACCGCTGGGTCCGCAGCACCGGGAGCGCCGCGCGGGTGACGTGCACGACGCCGAACAGGTTGGTCTCGACCTGCGCCCGGAAATCGTCGGCGGCCATCTCCTCGATCGGTGCACTGTCGGCGTATCCGGCGTTGTTGACCACGACGTCGAGCGAACCGAAGGTCTCCACGGCCGCGCGTACAGCCGCCTCGGCCGCCTCCGGGTCGGTGACGTCCAGCGGCACCGGCAGGATGTGCGAACCGTAGCGCCGCACCACATCGTCGAGCTGTTCGGGGCGTCGCGCACCGGCGACGACCCGATGCCCGGCGGCCAGGGCGGCCTCGGTCAGCTCCCGTCCCAGGCCCCGCGACGCACCGGTGATCAGCCATGTTCCGGCCATAGTCGTTCCTCCGTCCCTCGTCCGGTCGCCCTCGAAGCGACCCGACTTTCTTCAACTGCTACATCAATGTAGCACTTACTTCTGTTTAGGCTACTGCATTGAAGCGATTATTCTTTTATCTGCTGCTTGCATGGGTACATTGAAACCGTGAGAGCTGACGCCGCCCGCAATATCGAACTGGTGCTGACCACCGGAGCCCGGCTGCTCGCCGACGATCCGTCGGCGAGCCTGTCGGCCATCGCCGCCGCCGCCGGCGTCGACAGACGCACCGTCTACCGCCGCTTCGCCTCCCGCGACGACCTCCTCGCGGCCGTCTATCAGGCTCGATACGACGCGGTCGAGGAAGCCATCGCGAGCGCCCGGCTCCGGGAGGCGCCGGTGGCGGTCGCCCTGCACCGGTACGTCGAAGCGATCATCGGCGTCAACCGCCGCTGGCCGGTGCAGACGGCGAGATTGGTGGCCGACGAGACCATTCGCGATCGGCGCGAACCGCTGATCGCCGAGGTCGACACCTTCCTGCGCCGAGCCACCGACGAAGGCCTGCTCCGGCCCGGCCTCCCCGCGGGCTGGGTGTCGACGCTGCTGGCACAGCTGATGGTCGACGCCGCCGAGAACCTCCCCCAGTTCGATCCCGCCCGCGCGGCCGACATCGTGGTCGACACACTCCTGCACGGCGTGGGCTCCGGACCGGACAGTTCCGCGCGCACTTGACCTCAACAATGGTCGAGGTTGCAGGCTGGGCTCATGAAAGCGATACGCCTGCACGAATTCGGCCCGGCCGAGAACCTGCGCTACGAGACCGTCCCCGATCCGCGGCCGGCGGCCGGACAAGTTCGAATTACCGTGGCCGCGGCGGGAATTCACCTGGTCGACACGCATCTGCGCCGAGGCCTGCCGGGGCCTTATCCGGTGCCGCCGTTGCCGACGATCCCCGGCCGGGAGGTCGCGGGCGTCGTCGACTCGGTGGGCTCAGGTGTCGACGCGGATCTGCTGGGCGCTCGGGTCGTCACCCACCTCGGCGCAGCGCCGGGCGGTTATGCCGAACTGGCGGTCGCGGATACCCAACGGCTGCACCGGATTCCGGACGCACTGGATCCGGGCGCGGCGGTGGCGATGATCGGCACGGGACGAACCACCCTGGGCATTCTGGGATTCGCCGAGCTCGAGCCGGAACAGCTCGCGGTGGTGCCGGCGGCGGCGGGCGGGATCGGCACGCTGCTCGTGCAATATCTGCGCGGCGCCGGGCTCACCGTCGTCGGACTGGCCGGTGGTCCGGCCAAGGTCGCCACGGTGGCGGCCAACGGCGCCGAGCTCGCCCTCGACTACACCGACCCGAGCTGGCCCGACGCGGTGCGCGCACGCTTCGGCGAACGGCCCGCGCACTGGATCTTCGACGGCGTCGGCGGCGCAGCGGGCCGCGCGGCGGTCGAACTGCTCGCGCCCGGCGGCGCCCATCTCGTCTTCGGCTGGAGCGATAGCGCGCTGGAATTCGACCCCGATGAACTCGCCGCCCGCGGTATCACCTCACGGTCGGTTCTGGGCCCGGACATGCTCGCACGCGGCGGCGGAATCGCGGCCCTGGAGACGCGCGCGCTGGCCGCGGCCGGATCAGGGCGGCTGCGCCCGGCGGTGCACCGTTTCGCCCTCGGCGACGCCGCGGCCGCACACCGGGCCCTCAAGGACCGCGCGACCGTCGGCAAAGTCGTCCTCGAGCCGTGAGCATTCGATAGCTGATCGATTGCTGACGTAACCGATTCGTAGCCCCTCGCCTCGGTCGCGGACCCTACGCTGGAGGTCGCGTCTCGTTCTCACGGCCCGCGACCGAGGCCGGCGGGCGCACGCGGAGGAGGTTCGTCCATGCCTGTGTGCACAACGCGTGACGAGGTCGACATCTACTACAAAGACTGGGGTTCGGGCCGCCCCGTGGTCTTCATCCACGGCTGGCCGCTCAACGCCGACGCCTGGGACGATCAGCTGAAACACGTGGCGGACAACGGCTTTCGCGGTATCGCACACGACCGCCGCGGTCACGGGCGCTCGGCACAGCCGTGGGGCGGATACGACTTCGACACCTTCGCCGACGATCTGAACGATCTGCTCACCCGGCTCGACCTGCGCGATGTCACGCTGGTGGCACATTCCATGGGCGGTGGCGAACTGGCCCGCTACATCGGCCGCCACGGCAACGGCCGGGTGCGCTCGGCGGTGTTGCTGTCGGCTATCCCGCCACTGATGGTGCGCACCGAGGGCAACCCGGAAGGCGTGCCCGACGAGGTGTTCGATCAGATCAAGATGGGCATTCTGACCGAGCGCTCGCAATTCTGGCGCGACACCTCCGAGGGCTTCTTCGGCGCCAACCGGCCGGGCACCAAGGCCACCCAGGGCAATCGCGACGCGTTCTGGTTCATGGCGATGCACGAGTCGATCGAGGCCGGGGTGCGCTGTGTCGACGCCTTCGGATACACCGACTTCACCGCCGACCTGGAGAAGTTCGACGTGCCGACTCTCATCGTGCACGGCGACGACGATCAGATCGTGCCGATCGACGCGACGGCCCGCAAGGCGGCGAAGATCATCCCGAACGCCACGCTCACCGTCTACGAGGGCGGTTCGCACGGTATCGCGCTGGTCCCCGGCGACAAGGAACGTTTCAACGCCGATCTGCTGGCGTTCCTGCAGAGCTGACACAATCCCGAGTGCTCGCGCGAATCCGGTTGTCGCGCACGGCCATCGGCGACTGTCCACGCACGCGGTTCAGGTGAATCGGATGCTGCGGGCCATCAGCCGCTGCATCGGGCCGCGGGTCAGATCCGTCCACGCCTGCAGGGGACCGCTCCACCACGGTGAGATCTCCACCGGTTTCGCGACGACGGCATGACACACCAGATCGGCGGCCTCCGAGGCGGTGAGTCCCGGCATGGAACCGAAATCGGTGGGCGCGCTCATGCGGGTGTGCACCAGCGGCATGTAGATCGAGGTGGTGGTGACGCCGTCGGCCGCCACCTCGGTCGCCACCGTGCGCAACCACTGGTCGAACGCCGCCTTCGACGCACCGTAGGCGGCCCATCGCGGCGCCGGCGGCATGCGCAGGCCCCAGGTGGAGATGTTGACGATATGTCCGCGACCGCGTTCCCGCATCGCCGGGAGCAGGGCCAGCAGCAATCGCACCGGGCCGAGGTAGTTGATATCGATGGTCCGGGTGAAGTCGTGAAAGCGATCGTAGGACTCGTCGATCGAGCGGCGAATCGATCGGCCCGCGTTGTTGATCACCACATCCACCCGCCCGTGCGTGGCGAGGATGTCGCGGGCCAATGCGTCCACCGCCTCCATATCGGTCAGGTCGGTGCTGTACGTGTGCGCGATGCCGCCGGCCGCGGTGATGTCGTCGGCCGCAGCGTCGAGATCCGCCGCCGAGCGCGCGACCATGACCACGACGGCTCCGGCGGCGGCGAATTTGGCGGCGGTGACCTTTCCGATGCCGTGCGAGGCGCCGGTCACGAGCACGACCCGGCCCGAGACGGCCTCGCGCAGCGCCGCGTCCTGGGGCCGCGACGTGGGATACAACAAACGCGTCGCGACCCGTTCGGCCAGCGGGCGGCCCGGTGAAGCGGTATCTGTCACAGCCGAAACTGTATTGGGCCGCCTCCACCGGCGGGCCGGAATCGTCACCGTCGACCGGGAACCGGTCAGCGCGTTCCCGCCGCGGCGGACGCGGCATCCACCGCGGTCGCGCGCCGGCGCCGGCGACCCGCGGTCGCCGCGGCCGCCACCGCCATCATGATCAGCAGTGCCGCACCGACCACCAGCGCGGTGTGCATGCCGGTGACGAACGAGCTCTGCGCGGCATGGACCACCGCCGCATCGCCGCGATGGAGCACGAGCGTCTCGCCTAGCGTGTCGGCGAAATCGCCACCGGACCGGAACACCAGTGCCGCCAGCGAACCCAGCATCGACAACCCGAGGGCGTTACCGAGTTCGAAACTCGTCTCGGAGATGCCGACCGCCGATCCCGCCCGCTCGGCCGGAACCGAGGAGACCGCGACCTCCGACACCAGGGTGAACACGATGCCGTAGCCGAGGCCCGCGATCGTGGAACCCGCGATGTACCAGCCGATTCCGCCGTCGACGCCGATGCCGAGCAGCAGCAGATTGCCGACCGCGGCGGCGCTCAGCGCCAGCACGAACGATCCGCGGGTGCCGAGCCGGCGCGCCACCCGGGCGCCACCCATCGAGCAGATGAACACCGCGATCGCCGCCGGAATACCCAGCAGCGCCGCGCCCAGGACGTCGCGCCCGGCCACCGACTGCAGATACATGCTGGTCAGATAGCTCATGCCGGCCAGCGACATCATGCCCACGGTGGACGACCCGATCGCCACCCGGAACAGGCCGCGCCGGAACAGGCTCAGATCCAGCAGCGGTTCGGCCAGGGTGCGCTGGCGCCGCACGAATGCCACCAGCACCGCGACACCGGCGAGGCCGAGCACCACCGAGATCGCGTCGACGCCCTCGGCCGCGGCCCGTTTCACCGCGTACACCAGCGGCAGGATGCCGCCGATGGACATGATCACGCTCACCGGATCCAGCGGTCCGCGACCGGCGGAGCGGTGTTCGGGCAGCAGCAGCGGTCCCAGCGCCAGCAGCACCAGTAACACCGGCGTGTTGATCAGGAAGATCGAGCCCCACCAGAACTTGTGCAGCAGCAAGCCGCCGATCACCGGCCCCACCGCGGAACCACCCGCGAAGAACGCCGTCCAGACGCCGATGGCGGTGCCGCGGGCCCGGGCGTCGGGGAACAGACTCGAGATCAGCGCCAGGCTCGACGGCAGCAGCGTCGCACCGCCGACACCCATCAGCGCGCGCGCCGCGATCAGCACGCCGGCGCTGGGCGCGAAGGCCGCCAGCAGAGAGGCGATGCCGAAAACCGTTGCGCCGGCGAGCAATATGTTGCGCCGGCCGATGCGGTCACCGAGATTGCCCATGGTGATCAGCAGTCCGGCGATCATGAATCCGTAGATGTCGAGAATCCACAGCTGCTGTTCGGCCGAGGGGTCCAGATGCTCGGTCAGCGTCGGCATCGCCAGATACAGCACCGACATATCCATCGACACCAGCAGCACCGGCAGGATCAACACGGCCAGACCCAGCCACGCCCGCCGGGGGGTTGCGCTCGGCGCGGTATGGGCCGCCGCCGAGGTCTCAATGCCGACCATCACCTATCCTTCATCTCGTGCGTACGTCGTACGCGACCGGGGTACAGCGTACGCATCCGGCCGCAGAAAGGAAAGCGAGTTTCGATGCCGAAACCTTCCCACCCACCCTCACCTGCGACGCCAGGCTCTTCGAGCCGGTCGCAGCCCGAGCGGCTGACGCGAGCGGCGATCGTCGACACCGCCATCGCGCTGGCGGACGCGGACGGCATCGACGGATTGTCCATGCGCCGCATCGCCGAGCGGATGGGCGTGGGCGCGATGTCGCTGTATCGGCACGTGCCGAACAAGGACGCACTGCTGGCCGATATGACCGACGAGGTCGCGCGGCGCTACCCGTATCCGGCGCCGGAAGCGGACTGGACCTGGCGCGACCGGGTCCGCGCGGCCGCCGATATCGACTGGCAGCTCTACCGGCTGCATCCGTGGGTGCTGTTCACCTTCGCGGTGCCGCGCTACAACTTCGGCCCGCACAGCCTGGCGTGCCTGGGCTGGCTGACCGAAGGTTTCCTCGAGCTGACCGATGATCGCCGCGAGGCCACCGCGATGGCGCTCGAGGTCTGGAGTTACATCGCCGGCATCGCCCTCCAGCAGGTCAGCGCCACCATCCTGGCCGCCCGCGAGGACGAGCACGACGAATCCTCCGGGCTGACAGCACTTCTGGAGGGCACCCCGCGCTGGCCGAGCCCGCCCGCGCTGGCGCCCCTCGAAGGCACCGGACTCGGCGATCTGCTCGATCCGGTGCGGCAATTGCATTCGGGCCTGTCGGCGCTGTGCGACGGTTTCGCCGCACGCCACGGCTGATCGGCGGTCAGTAGTACGAACGGCCCTGCGTGCCACCGGAGACCGACCACACCTCCACGATCAACCCCTCCCCGACGCGCAGGATATCGGTGCCGCTCACCGCGATCTCGCCGTCCGCCACCGGACGACGCGAACCGTAGGGCCGCGCCACGATCCCGGTACGGCGGTCGTCGATCTCGACGACCGCCTCGCCCTGGGTTTCGAATCGCTGCCCGGGCGCGGCCGCGCGGAAGGCCGCGATCTGCCGCGCGAACGTCTCCGGGTCGTGAATGCTGTCGTAGGCCTCGGCGCCCGGCTGGGCGTAGCGAAGTGTGAAGTGCGGGGCCATGATTCGGTTCGCGAGTTCCACCTCCCCGTTCCACATCGCCGTCCATCGGTCGAACAGTTCGATGCCGTATGCGCGCATGTCCACTCCAATAGTATCATTGATACGGTATGACGGATATGAAGCTATAGTCTCAGTGAGACCGTGTCAAATGCCGTGCCGAACCGAGACGTGCCGAACCGAAAGCTGACGACCATGCCGGATCTGGGAGCGCAGGACCATATCGTGCTCGGGCTCATCGCCCGGCACGGACCGCTCACCCCCTACGAACTCAAAGCGCGCATGGAGGAGAGCGTCGACTACTTCTGGCCGGTGCCGCATGCGCAGCTCTACCGCATTCCGGCCCGGCTGGCCGAGCGCGGCCTGCTGCACGAGGACGCCGAGGAGACCGGCCGCCGGCGCCGGGTTTTCCAGCTCACCGACGCCGGACGCGAGGCGTTACGCGCGTGGCTGGCCGACCCGCAGTGCGCGCCGCCGGAGACACGCGATCCGGCGCAGGTGAAATTGTTCTTCGCCGACCTCGGCGCACCCGAGGACGTGGTCGCCCTCGCCCGCCGCCAGGCAGCCGAGCACCGCCGCTGGCTCGACCGCTACCGCGCCATGCACGCCGAGATCGATCCGGCCGATACGGTGCGCGCCCAATCCCGTTCCCGCATCTTGGAACTGGGGATCGGCCACGAACAGGCGTACGTGGACTTCTGGACCGAACTCGCCGACCACCCCGACCGGATCGGGCACGGCGATTCGGCATCGGTCAACCGGTGACCACGGCGTAGGCGAAGCCGTCCCAGCCTTTGCTGCCCACGGTCTGCAGCACGGTGGCCTCGAGCCGCGGCTCGTCGGCGAGCAGTCGCAGCGCTTCCCGGGCCCCGCGGACCGCGGGGTCGCCGGGGTCGCCGTCGGCCAGGGCGCCGCGGCGCACGACATTGTCGACGATGATCACCGAACCGGGGCGGGTCAGCCGCAGCGCCCACTGCACATAGTTGGCGTTGTTGACCTTGTCGGCGTCGATGAAGACCAGGTCGAAGGGCTCGCCGTGGTCCTCGGCGACTCCGGGCAGGGTGTCCAGCGCGGCGCCGACCCGGATCTCCACTCGTTCCCCCACCCCCTTGCGATCGAGGTTGGCGCGGGCCACCTCGGCGTGGTGCGGATCGTATTCCAGCGTCACGACGCGCCCCTGAGAGCCCACCGCACGCGCCAGCCACAGCGTGCTGAACCCGCCGAGCGTCCCGATCTCGAGCACACGCCGCGCCCCGGCCGAGAGCGCGAGCAGATACAGGAATTTGCCCTGCGCCGGCGAGACGTCGATGGGCGGCAGGCCCGCCTCGGAATTCGCCTGCGCCACATCGGAATCGGCGTCACCGATCAACGTGTCCACGACGTAGCGGTCGACCTCGCCCCATGCGGCATTCGTCATATCGGCCAGTGTGCCACCGCGACCGCACCGGCGCAGCGCCGCCGACGGGGCCGGCGGCGAGGCGAGGTTCAGAACAGGAAGTAGCGCTGTGCCATCGGCAACTCGGTGGCGGGCTGCTGGTCCCACACCTCGCCGTCGATGCGCACAGTGAAGGTGTCGGGTTCCACCTCGATACGCGGCATCGCGTCGTTGAGCGGCAGATCGCTCTTGGTGCGGCGGCGTACATCGGCCACCGGCACCAGTTTCCGCCGCACCCGCAGCCGCTCGGCCAGCCCGTCCTCGACCGCCTGCGGGGAGACGAAATGCAGCGACGCGCCCGCCGCCACCACGGGTGCGGCGCCGAACATGGGCCGCGGCAGCACCGGCTGCGGTGTCGGAATCGAGGCGTTGGCATCGCCCATCGCCGCCCAGGCGATCGCGCCGCCCTTGAGCACCGCATGCGGGCGGACACCGAAGAAGGCCGGCTCCCACAGCACCAGATCGGCCAGTTTGCCGACTTCCACCGACCCGATCTCGTGGTCCAGGCCGTGCGTCACCGCCGGGCAGATCGTGTATTTCGCGATGTAGCGGCGCACCCGGTGGTTGTCGGCGGCCCCGTCACCGGGCAGCGCGCCGCGGCGGCGCTTCATCATGTGCGCGGTCTGCCAGGTCCGCATCACCACCTCCCCGATGCGGCCCATCGCCTGCGAATCCGAGCCGATCATGGAGATCGCGCCCAGATCGTGCAGCAGATCCTCGGCCGCGATGGTCGAGGGCCGGATCCGGCTCTCGGCGAAGGCGAGATCCTCGGGCACGGCCGGATTGAGGTGGTGGCACACCATCAACATGTCCAAATGCTCGTCGAGGGTGTTGACCGTATGCGGGCGAGTCGGATTGGTGGAGCTGGGCATCACATTCGGGTGCGAGGCGACGGTGATGATGTCCGGCGCGTGCCCGCCGCCGGCGCCCTCGGTGTGATACGAGTGGATGGCCCGCCCGGCGATCGCGGCGAGGGTGTCCTCGACGAATCCCGCCTCGTTGAGCGTATCCGAATGCAGCGCGACCTGAACCCCCGCGGCGTCGGCCACCCGCAGGCAGGCGTCGATCGCCGCCGGGGTGGTCCCCCAGTCCTCGTGCAGCTTGAATCCGCCCGCGCCACCGCGCAATTGCTCCCACATCGCCTCGGGGCGCACGGTGTTGCCCTTGCTCAGCAGCAGGATGTTGACCGGCCAGCCGTCGGTGGCCTCGAGCATGCGGCCCAGATGCCAGGCGCCGGGAGTGACGGTGGTGGCCTTGGAGCCCTCGGCCGGTCCGGTTCCGCCCCCGATCAGGGTGGTGATACCGCCGCCGAGCGCCTCGTCGAGCAACTGCGGGCAGATGAAATGCACGTGGCAGTCGATCGCGCCGGCGGTGAGGATGCGGCCGTTGCCGGCGATGATCTCCGTCGACGGGCCCACCACCAGATCCGGATGCACACCGTCCATGGTCTCCGGATTGCCGGCCTTGCCGATCGCGCAGATGCGGCCGTCGCGAATGCCGATGTCGGCCTTGACGATTCCCCAGTAGTCGACGATCACGGCCCCGGTGATCACGGTGTCCGGGGTGCCCTCGGCGCGGGTGGCGCGGGCCTGGCCCATCGATTCGCGCAGCACCTTGCCGCCACCGAAGACGGCCTCGTCACCGGCCAGGCCGGGTCCGCCGCAGCGGTCTTCGGTGATCTCGATCAGAAGATCGGTGTCGGCGAGGCGAATTCGATCGCCGACCGTGGGGCCGAACAGCGTGGCGTAGCGGGCGCGGGACAGTTCCGCCATCAGTCGACCGGCCTTCCGTCTGTCTCATCGGACCGGTTCGCCACCGGGCCGAGCGGTCCCGGCGCGTCCGGGCCGATCCCGTAGACCTCGCGGCTACCGCCCAGCGGCACCAGCGAAACACGCTGCGCCAGGCCGGGTTCGAAGCGCACGGCGGTACCGGCCGGGATGTCGAGGCGGCGGCCGTGCGCCACGGCCCGGTCGAAGTCGAGGGCCGTGTTGGCCTGTGGGAAGTGCACGTGACTGCCCACCTGCACCGGCCGGTCGCCGGTATTGACCACCTCGAGTTCGATCCGGTCGGCGCCGGCATTGATCTCGATGAGGCCGGCGGCGAGCAGATACTCGCCCGGCACCGGGCCGGAGCCGCTCTCGGCGGATATCGCGCTCATCGGTGCCCCTCAGCCGATCGGGTGATGCACGGTCACCAGTTTCGTGCCGTCGGGAAAGGTGGCCTCGACCTGCACGTCGGCGATCATCTCGGGAACACCCGCCATGACGTCGTCGCGGGTGAGCACGGTGCGGCCCGAGGACATCAGTTCGGCGACGGTGCGGCCGTCCCGGGCGCCCTCGAGGACGTGGTCGGTGATGATCGCGACCGCCTCGGGATGGTTGAGTTTCAGCCCCCGAGCCTGCCGCCGGCGCGCCAGTTCGGCCGCGTAGCTGAGCATCAGCCGTTCCTGCTCGTGCGGTGACAGACGCACATCGACTCCTCGGCTGCTCGGGCGTACGGTGCTCGATATCTTGGCACGGCCGTACCGAGTGCGCTCGCCGGGACGGGCGCTCGCCTCGCCGGCGATCAGGCCTTGGCCGCCCCGTCCGCGGTGAGGTTCTGCAGCCGCACCTGGCCGCGCGCGACCACCCGGTCCTGCTCGTCGGTGATCTGCACCTGCCACAGCTGCTGCGAGCGGCCCTGGTGAATCGGGGTGGCGACACCGCGCAGGCTGCCCTCTCGGACCGCGCGCAGGAAGTCGGTGTTGTTGTTGACGCCGACCACATGACCGCGGTCACCGAACCACACGCCGCCGCCGACACTGGCCAGCGTTTCGATGATCGTGCAGTACACCCCGCCGTTGACGATGCCCGCGGGCTGATGCAGCTGCGGCGAGACCACCCACTCCCCGACCACACGATCGGGCCCGACCTCGGTGTACTTCAGACCGATGAGGTCGGTGAAGGTCCCCTCGCTGTAGCGGGTCATCTGCTCGGGCGTGACATCCGCCAGGGAGCGAGCCTCGAATCGGTCGTGCTGTGTCATAGAAAAACACTTACACCACCTGAGTACCGGCCGGTACGGCGGTGCCGCGCGCGCCCGGCCACCCAGGTGCCGGGTAATCGAGCAGCACACCGGCGGCACAATGTGAAAATCGTTGTACCGCAGCGGCATACGCACTCACGGCGATCCGGCTACGGTTGCGATCACGGCGAGCGCAACCCTCGCTCCGGCCCCCGCGCCGCCCTACCGTGGCGGCCATGACAGCCGCATCGGACACTCCGCTCAACGACATCGTCGACGCCACCGCACAGGCCGTGGCCGGCGATCCGGCGAAGGCGCAGGTCCTGTTTTCCGCTGCCGGAGTCGCGGAGGGCGCCGTCGGCAGCGCCGTCACGGCCGGCACGTATACGGTCCGGGTGGACGAGCCGGCCGCGCTGGGCGGCGCGGGCACCGCGCCGAATCCGGTCGAGTTCTATCTGGCGGCGCTGATCTCGTGTCAGGTGGTGACCTACCGGTTCTGGGCGCAACGACTCGGCATCGTCGTCGACGATCTGCGCATCGAGGCCGAGGGCGACCTCGACGTGCGCGGCTTCTTCGGACTCGACGACAGCGTGCGCGCCGGGTTCCAGCAGGTCCGGGTGAATGTGCACATTCGTGGTCCGGAGCCGGCGCAGCGCTACGCTGAACTGCAGGCCGCCGTGGACGCTCACTGCCCGGTTCTCGATATCTCCACCGGGCCGACGCCCGTGCTGACCACACTGATCACACCGGAGTTGGAAAACTCCGCAGTTCCCGCCTGATTCTTCACGAATCGGGCATTCTGGGGCGGCGCACCGCCGCCTCGTGCGCGACGATCCATCCCATCTACACATTTTGGAGCTGAAACCCATGACCGACTCCGTCGAGCCGAACGATCCGGCGCAGAACTGGAGCTTCGAGACCAAGCAGGTCCACGTCGGCCAGATTCCCGACGGCACCACCAATGCTCGCGCGCTGCCGATCTACCAGACCACCTCCTACACCTTCCGCGATACCGATCACGCGGCGGCGCTGTTCGGTCTGGCCGAGCCCGGCAACATCTACACGCGCATCATGAACCCCACCCAGGACGCGGTCGAGCAGCGCATCGCCGCCCTCGAGGGTGGTGTGGCGGCGCTGCTGCTCTCCTCGGGCCAGGCCGCCGAAACCTTCGCGATCCTCAACATCGCGGGCGCCGGTGACCACATCGTGTCGAGTCCGCGCCTCTACGGCGGCACCTACAACCTGTTCCACTACACGCTGCCGAAGCTGGGCATCGAGGTGTCGTTCGTCGAAGATCCCGACGATCTGGACCAGTGGCGCGCCGCGATCCGCCCGAACACCAAAGCGATCTACGGCGAGACCGTGTCCAACCCGCAGAACCACATCCTGGACCTGCCGGGCCTGGCCGAGGTCGCCCACACCGCCGGTGTGCCGTTCATCGTGGACAACACGGTGCCGACCCCGTACCTGATCCAGCCGCTGAAGCACGGCGCCGACATCGTCGTGCACTCGGCGACGAAGTACCTCGGCGGCCACGGCGCCGCGATCGCCGGTGTGATCGTCGACGGCGGCACCTTCGACTGGACGGTGACCGACGAGCAGGGCAACTCGCGCTTCCCCGGCTTCACCACCCCGGATCCCAGCTACCACGGCGCGGTGTTCGCCGATCTGGGTGCGCCGGCCTACGCACTGAAGGCACGCGTGCAGTTGCTGCGTGACCTCGGCTCCGCGGTGGCCCCGTTCAACGCGTTCCTGATCGCCCAAGGCCTCGAGACGCTGAGCCTGCGGGTGGAACGGCATGTCGCCAACGCGCAGGCGGTGGCGGAGTTCCTCACCGAGCGGCCCGAGGTGACCAGCGTCTTCTACGCGGGCCTGCCGTCGTCGCCGTGGTACGAGCGCGGCCGGGAACTGGCCCCGAAGGGCACCAGCGCGATCGTCGGCTTCGAGCTGGCGGGCGGCGTGGACGCGGGTAAGCGGTTCGTCGACGCGCTGACCCTGCACAGCCATGTCGCCAATATCGGCGATGTGCGTTCGCTGGTCATTCACCCGGCCTCGACCACGCATTCGCAGCTGACGCCCGAGGAGCAGCTGGCCGCGGGTGTGACGCCGGGCCTGGTCCGGCTCGCGGTGGGCATCGAGGGGATCGAGGACATCCTCGCCGACCTGCGGACCGGTTTCGCCGCCACGCACTAGTTCTCGCCGATGCCCGGTTCGCCGCCCCCGGCGGTGGGCCGGGCATCGTCGTGTCAGCGAAACAGGCACCGGCACTTCGAGATTCGGGGGCGTCGCTCGGAAACGACGCGGCGGGCCCTTCGTGACGAAGGGCCCGCCGCGGGCAGTGGACCGGGGAGTCAACCGCAGCCCTCGGGACTCTCGCTCGATCCGGACGCCGAGTCGAGTGTAGGTCAGGCTTACCTAACCAAGCAAGAGCGACGCACCGGCAACCCGCGATCGGCCAATGCCAGTAGCAACGCCTGCCCCCGCTCGATCCCGGCATCCGCGCCGGTCCGCGCCAGTTCCGGAACATAGGTGGCCGCGCCCACGACGGTTTCGCCCACGAGATTCCAGAATCGCGCCCGGCTCAGCCCCGCGCAGCGCTGCAGGCTCTCACACACCAAGGTCAGCGCCGCCTCGCAGCGATGCGCCAGCCACACCGACAGCGCCCGATCACACGGCAGCGTCACCACACCCGGTCGCCCTGCCAGCGGATCACCCGCCACCACGCGAATCGTCGTGTCCGACAGGCCCGCCCAGTCCAGCCCGCCGTCGTTGTCGCTGTGCACCCACAGATTCTCGAGCCCCGGATCCCAGGCGCGGTTGTCGCAGACCATCAGCGCGACCACCCGGCCGACCACGGCATGGATCAGCGCGGTGGCGACCACCTCGGCGGCGATCTCGGCGCTGACCATCTCCGCCGCATGCCGGCGATACATCAGCTCGATGCGACCTTCACGCACCCCGTCGGCCAGTCGCCACCACCGCCGACGGCCCTGTTCGGCCATCGCCGCCATGGCGTAGACGCGCGGATGCCCGGGCTGCAACGCGCGCAGCCGGACACAGATCTGTTCGAACGCCAGCTCCGGACGGCGAGCCGGGAAAATCGTCACTGGTTCGGACATCGAACCCCCTCAACGTTCGGCATTGCGGTCGGCAACGAAAGATAGGTTAGGCTTACCAGAGTTGTACGGCGACAGGTCGCTGCGCAAGTGTTCGATCGCCATGAAACGCGTCACCCAGGAGTCGTTCGCCGCCGTGTCCGCCGCAGTCATCACCCCCCGTCGCCGTGCGACCGGCCTGGCACTCCTGGCCGGGGTGCTGCTGCTCGCGGTCGTCGCCGGACTCGCCGTCGGCGCGAAATCCCTGTCCCCGGCCGAGATCTGGCACGCCGTCTCCTGTCCGGACGGCGTGCCGTTCACCTGCCCCGCGGACGGGCAGGCCGACCGGATCGTGCGCGAATTGCGCCTGCCCCGAACGGTTCTCGCACTGCTCACCGGCGCCGCACTCGGTATCGCCGGTGCGCTGATCCAGGGCTACACGCGCAATCCGCTCGCCGATGCGGGATTGCTGGGTCTCAACGCGGGTGCGGCGTTCCTGGCCGCGCTCGGCATCCATCTGTTCGCGCTCACCCAGCCGAGCCAGTACATCTGGTTCGCCTTCGCCGGAGCACTGGCGGCCGGGGTGGTGGTGTTCGGCGCATCGGCGAGCGGCGGCAGCCGATCCACCCCGTTGACGCTGGTCCTGGCCGGTGCGGCGGTCACTGCGCTGCTGCAGGCGCTGACCAACGCGGTGATCCTGCTCGATCCGGCCGCGCTGGACACCTACCGCTTCTGGGTGGTCGGCACTCCCGCCGGACACGAACCCGCGGTCGCGGCCCAGGTGGTGCCGTTCATCCTGGCGGGAACGGTGCTGGCGATCCTGGCCGCGCCCGGGCTCAACGCGATCGGACTCGGCGAAGATGTCGCGCGCGGGCTCGGGGTGAACATCGCGCGCAACCGCGCGATCGGGCTCACCGCGGTGGTGCTGCTGACCGGCGCCGCGACGGCCGCGGTCGGCCCGATCGCCTTTCTCGGATTGGTCGTTCCGCACCTGGGCCGCATGATCACCGGCCCGGATCACCGCTGGCTGATTCCGTATTCGGCGCTGCTCGGGGCGATCGTGCTGCTGTTGGCCGATGTCGTCGGCCGGGTGATCGCGCCGCCCGGCGAGTTGCAGGCCGGTATCGTGCTGGCCGCGATCGGCGCACCCTGTTTCATCGCCCTGGTGCGCCGCCGGAAGGTGGCCGAATTGTGAACGCGCGCAGCGATATCCGCACCTCCGGGGCCGGCACGGAATCGGGTACCGAGCCAGGGGACGGAGACCGACGGGCCGGGGACGCCGGCAGCGAAGCGGCGGCCGGCTCGGTCGGCGATTCGACGAGCGCTCCCGGCGCGGACCGACCCGGCGTGGCGCTGGCACGGGTCCGGCCGGCCGTCCGGGTCGCCGGAATGTCTGCGGTCCTTCGCCTTTCGATGCTGCTGACGTTGCTGGCCCTCGCCGCCGCGATCGTGGTGCTGTTCGTAGTGGACATCTCCGTCGGCGACTATCACATCGCCCTCGCGCGGGTGCTGGACGTGCTGACCGGCGGCGGCACCCGTTCGCAACGCTACGTCGTCATGGAATCGCGGCTGCCACGCGCGGTGACCGCGCTGGTGGCCGGAGCGGCGCTCGGCATCGCGGGCGCGATCACGCAGTCGATCCTGCACAATCCGCTCGCGAGCCCCGACGTCCTCGGCATCACCTCCGGGGCGAGCTTCGCCGCGGTCGCCGTGCTGGCCGGTGCGGGCGGCACCGCCACCGGAATCGTCGCGTCGCTGGGCGTTCCGCTCGCGGCGCTCGCGGGTGGACTGGCCACGGCCGCATTGATCGGCGTCCTGGCGCTGGGCCGCAACAGCGGCGGCGACACCGGACTGAGCGGAATGCGGTTCATCCTCATCGGGATCGGGGTCAACGCGCTGCTGCTGGCCGGTATCAACTGGCTCGTCACGCGGGCGAGCCTCGACGACGCCGCCCGGGCGCAACTGTGGCTCACCGGCTCGCTCAACGGCGCGGACTGGAACCGGACGAGTGCGGCGGCGGCCGGACTCGTCGTCGTGGTTCTCATCGCGGCGGGTTCGGCGCGCACCCTCGCCGCACTGCGCTTCGGCTCCGACACCACTCGCGCGCTCGGTGTGCGCGTACAGACCCAGCAGTTGGTGCTGATCGGCGCCGCGGTGGCGGCGGCGGCCCTGGCCACCGCGGCGGTCGGCCCGCTGGCCTTCGTCGGGCTGGCCGCGCCGCAGATCGCCCGCCGGCTGCTGCGCACCCCCGGGGAGCCGGTCATCGGCTCGGCGCTGACCGGGGCGCTGATCGTGATCGCCGCCGATGTCGCGGCCCGAACCGTCGTACCGGTCGACTTGCCGGTCGGCCTGGTCACCGCCGCGTTCGGCGGACCGTTCCTGCTGTTGCTGCTGATACGCGTGAACCGGAAGGCGACATTGTGAGCACCCGAACCCCGCACCGGAACACCGGCAACGACGACGCCCACCGCCTCGCCGCGGAGAACATCACCCTCGGCTACGGCGGCCGTGTCATCGTCGACGGCCTCAGCGTCGATATCGAACCCGGCCTCATCACCACGGTGATCGGCCCGAACGGCTGCGGCAAATCCACACTGCTGCGCGGACTGGGCCGGCTGCTGCGGCCGAACGCGGGCCGAGTCCTGTTGGACGGCAAGGCGATCGCCACCATGAAAACCCGCGACGTCGCCCGCATCGTCGGCATGCTGCCGCAGACACCGGTCGCGCCGGAGGGCCTGACCGTGGCCGATCTGGTCGCGCGCGGCCGCCACCCGCATCAGTCCTGGCTGCGCCAATGGTCGGCCGACGACGAAACCGAGGTCGCGCACGCCCTCGCCCAGACCGGCGTGTCGGAACTGGCCGACCGCACCCTAGACGAACTGTCGGGCGGGCAGCGCCAGCGGGCGTGGATTTCCATGGCACTGGCCCAGGGCACCGATATCCTGCTGCTCGACGAGCCCACCACCTATCTGGATCTGGCCCACTCGCTGGAAGTGCTCGACCTCGTCGACCGGCTGCACGACGATCTGGGCCGGACCGTGGTCATGGTGTTGCACGATCTGAATCTGGCCATCCGCTACAGCGACCGGCTGATCGTCATGTGTGAGGGCCGCATCGTCGCCCAGGGCGCGCCGAGCGAGGTGATCGACACCGAACTGTTGCGGACGGTCTTCGGCCTGCGTGCCGAGGTGCACACCGATCCGGTGTCGGAGCGCCCGATGATCGTGCCCATCGGCGCGCGGCACGTCGTCGGCGCCGTCGGCGGACCGCGCCCGGACGATGCCGCAACGAGTTCCCCGACCGGTTTATGAAAAATCCCACATAGCTACCGACCGGTTACGACGAACTGTAGTACGCATTTGTGTCGTTGCCTCCGTAAGCTGGAGGGATGGCAGGTCTTGGTGAACTCGAGAAAGCGGTCATGGACCAGTTGTGGTCGGCCGATGAACCGCAGACGGTACGGCAGGTCCATGAAGCCCTCGCCGCGCGCCGCGAGCTCGCGTACACCACGGTGATGACGGTGCTACAGCGACTGGCGAAGAAGAATCTGGTCGTGCAACAGCGCGACGACCGGGCACATCGGTACGCGCCCGTGCACACGCGCGACGAACTCGTGGCCAGTCTGATGGTCGACGCGCTACAGCAGGCCGACGAAGTCGGGTCCCGCCGCGCCGCGCTCGTGCACTTCGTCGAACAGGTCGGAAAGGATGAGGCTGCCGCACTCCGCGATGCACTCGCTAAGCTCGAAGCAACCGAGACCGCGCGCAACCCGTCCGAGGACGAGAACACCGCATCCGACGACAACGGAGTCGCCCCGCCGCAGTAGCTGCGTGGTGCTCTCCGGCGCCGCGATCTCGGGCCCCTGGCCCCACAACGCAGTGAGCTGAGTATGAACGCAACAGCGCCGGTCTTCGCCGGTCTCGCCTTGCTTCTCGCGGGACCGGTCCCGGCTCTGCTCAGCCGAGCCACCTGGCCGTACCGGACTCCCCGCGCGGCGCTGGTGTTGTGGCAGGCGGTCGCGCTGGCAGCGGTGTTGTCGGCGTTCGGATCCGGGCTGGCCATCGCCAGTCTGCTGCTGGTCCCGGGACCCGACGGTCGCCCCACCACCTCCCCGACCAAGGAGATCGACGCGCTCGGCCTGGGCCTCTGGCTGATCTACGTCGTGGTCTTCGCGCTGACCCTGCTGGTCGGCGCACGCCTGATCTACGCCGCGATCCGGGTCGGCGTGCACACCCGCCGCCGCCGGGCCCGGCACCGGATGCTGGTCGACCTGCTCGACCAGGGCGGCGACATCGGGCACGGCGATCTGATCGCGGCCTCGCCGCTGGCCGGTACCCGTGCCGCGGATATCCGCGTCCTCGCCGCCGCCGAGCCCATCGCCTATTGCCTGCCCGGTCTGCGCCAGCGCGTGGTGCTCAGCCAGGGAACGTTCGCGAACCTGTCGAAATCCGAACTGACCGCGATCGTCAGCCACGAGCGTTCGCATCTGCGGGCGCGCCACGACCTGGTGCTGGAGGCGTTCACCGCCGCGCACGAGGCATTCCCGCGGGTGGTACGCAGCAAATCCGCGCTGGATTCGGTGAAGCTGCTGATCGAACTGCTCGCCGACGATTCCGCCGTCAAGGTCACCGGACCCACCCCGCTGGCCCGCGCGCTGGTGACGTGCTCGAATTCCACCGCCCCGCAGGGAGCCATGGCCGCCGGCGGGCCCACCACACTCATCCGCATCCAGCGCCTGACCGGTCCGCTCGGCGATCTGCGCATCGCGACCGCGGCCTACGCGACGGCCGCCGCGATCCTGGTGGTGCCGACCCTCGCGGTGGCGATTCCGTGGCTGGTCGAATTGAACCGGTTGCTGAGTGCCTGAGCGGCGGCGTTCCCCGGGAGCTCACGGCCGGCACGCGAACAATCGCGGGGACAAGCCTTTCGGACGCGGCGGCCCCCGGGGCGCGCGATCCTCGGAAGCTTCCGGGCGGGCCGGGTCCGGCCGGCCGGCGGGCGAGCGCACGGGACGATCGGACCGCACACCGGATGCCGGAGACCGGGCGCCGAAGGACCGTCGCCGAGCCGGGCGCTCCGAACTCTCGACCTCATCGCCGGGCGGCGAAGCTTCTCGCGGTCCGGCCGCGGGGCCCGGATTCGCGGAACTCGGCCTGCCGGTCGAACTGGTGCAGGCGTTGCGGCGGGAGCGCCTCGAGACCGCATTTCCCATTCAGGCGGCGGCCATTCCGGATGTGCTCGCCGGTCGCGATGTGCTGGGACGCGCGGCCACCGGTTCCGGCAAGACCCTGGCCTTCGGCCTGCCGATGCTGGTCCGGCTGCGGCGCGGCGCGTCCGCACCGCGCCGCCCCCGTGCGCTCGTCCTCGCCCCGACCCGCGAGTTGGCCCTGCAGATCGAGACGGCCCTCGACGAGACCGCGCTGTCGCTGGGCCTGCGGGTGGCGACGGCCGTCGGCGGTGTGCCGATCAAACGGCAGGCCGATCGCCTGAGCCGCGGCGTGGACCTGCTGGTAGCGACCCCCGGCCGGCTCACCGACCTCATCGACCAGGACAAGGTCGGCCTGGACGCGATCCGCGTGGTCGCGATCGACGAGGCCGACCACATGGCCGAACTGGGCTTCGTCGACCAGATCCGCACGATCCTCGACCGCTTGCCCGCCGGCACTCAGCACCTGCTCTTCTCCGCGACCTTGGATGCCGCCGTCGACACGCTGGTGCACACCTATCTGAACGACCCCGTCCATCACGACGTCACGACCACCGCGGAAACGCGGGCGCCTTCGCCCGGGCACGCCGCGGCCCGCCCGGGCTCGCAGGCAACCGATTCGGTGGTCGCTGCGGAGAGGGCCGATGCTCCAGCTGCCATTGCGGCCGGAACTCCCGCGGTCCGCAAATACGCTGAAAGACAAGAGAATTCACCGCACCCGGCTGCCGGGACCGGCCGGGAAGCCCGGCCGCAAGTGGCGAGCTCGCCGACGACGTCGACTGTCGAACCCACTCCCGCCGATGGGATCGGCAGACCGCCCACCGGAAATGATTTCAGCGGGCTCTCCCCTTCCGGTACGGCGAAACTCTCCCACTACCTCCTCCAGATGCGAGCGACCGACAAGCGCGCAGTGGTCGCGGAGATCGCAGCGCGCGACGGGCGCACTCTGCTGTTCGTGCGCACCCAGTACGGTGCGGACAAACTCGCCGGGCGGCTGCGGGAAGCGGGCGTCGGCGCCGTCGCGCTGCACGGCGGGCTGAGCCAAGCGCAGCGTACGCGCACCTTGGCCGCGTTCTCCTCCGGTGCGGCACCGGTTCTCGTCGCCACCGACGTGGCCGCACGCGGCATCCACGTCGACGACGTCACGCTGGTGGTCCACGTCGATCCCGCCGCCGATGCCAAGGACTATCTGCACCGCTCCGGCCGCACGGGCCGCGCGGGCGCGAGCGGCACCGTGGTCACGATCGGCACCGATACGAGCGCGGACACCGTGCTCCGCGACGCCGCGGTGGTATTCGAGCACGTGCGCATCCGCCCCGGCGACCCCCGGCTCGCCGTCTTGGCCGGGGCCCGCCCGCCGACTGGACGCCCGGTCCCGGATCCGGCCGCCGCCCCGCCTCGGACGGTCGACACGCAAGAAGCCGACACACGCGCAAGGCCCCGGCGAAACACCCGGCCGCCACACTCCCGCAACCGCCGCGCCAACTGAATCACCTACCGGGACAACCCAACCCCGTCGACGCGGCAGCGTGCCGGCGACCGACGTCGGTCCCGGTTTCCGACTGCGAACCGTTGATTCGGCCTACCGTGCCATCATCACCGACCACGCCCCTCGTCCCCCGCGCCCGCATCCGCACCGGACGGAACCGGCGAGAAGGGCACGGTTCGCTCCTACCGCACCTCTCGGTATGGCGCACTTTCGACCGTGCAGCGTCGCTTTCGCTGTCAGCGCTCCGGAATGGCTTCCACCACAGTGGTTTTCACCGCATCGGCGGCAGACCCGTCCTTCAGGTCCACGCCGGATCGTCCCAGTGCACGCGCACCCGCTACCAGACCCGCGACGACGGTGGCCGCCTGTCGATACCCCAGACCCTCGGGCGGGTGAATATTCGACACGCAGTTGCGTTCGGCGTCGGTGCGGCCCGGTCGGGGGCGGTGGGTGAGGTAGATGCCGAGACTGTCGGCCACCGACAGACCGGGGCGTTCGCCGATCAGCACCAGCACGGTGCGCACGCCGAGCGCAGCGCCGAGATGATCACCGATCGCCACCCGCGCCTGCGTCGCGATCACCGGCGGGGCCAGCGTGTAGTGCGGGGCGAGTTCGTCGACCAGGGCCGCGAGCAGATCCGGTCCGTGTGTCGCGAGCGCACTCGGGGACAAACCGTCGGCCAGAACGAATCCCACATCGAAAGCACTGGGCGACAGAGGCTTTCGTACCGCCGAGGAGTCCTCGGGTTCTCGTCCGAGATCGGGCCGGCGCAGATACTCCGCACGGTCTCGGGCCCGGCTGCGTACCCGGATCGGCGTCCCGACGTCCAGCGCGGCGACCCGTTCGCACAGCGCATCCACGTCCACGCAGGTGTGCACCGCGTCGCGCGCCGCCGCATGCGCGGCCCGGAATTCCAGTACGCGCGCGGTGGGCAGTGCGTCACCGGTGCGCCCGAGCCCGATCCGCGCCTGCGTCGTCCCACGCAATTCCCGCCAGAACAACTCGCTGTCCGCACCTGATCGACGCGCATCGCGCACCTGTCCGGCTCCGGCCGGATTCGTCCCGGTGGCGCTCATCGCGGCCCCGCCAATTCCCGCAGCGGCGAGGTCAGCGGTTCCACCGCGGCGATACCGCCCGCGGCATCGAGCATGCCCAGTCGCGCGAGCCACTGCTCGAACTCCGGCGCGGGCGCCAGGCCCAGCAGGCGGCGCACGTACAGCGCGTCGTGGAAACTGAGGCTCTGGTAGCCGAGCATCACGTCGTCGGCCCCCGGCACCGCGATCACGAAGGCGACACCGGCCGCGCCGAGCAGCGTCAGCAGGGTGTCCATATCGTCCTGATCGGCCTCGGCGTGGTTGGTGTAGCAGACGTCGACGCCCATCGGCAGGCCGAGCAGTTTGCCGCAGAAGTGATCCTCCAGCCCCGCCCGGACGATCTGTTTGCCGTCGTACAGATATTCCGGGCCGATGAAGCCGACGACCGTGTTGACCAGTAACGGCTCCAGTTCGCGTGCGACGGCGTACGCACGCGCCTCGAGCGTCTGCTGATCGACGGGTCTGCCGCCGGTACCGAAATGCGCGCCCGCCGACAGCGCCGAGCCCTGCCCGGTTTCCAGATACATCACGTTGTTCCCGACGGTTCCGCGCCCCAACGATCGTCCGGCCTCGTTGGCCTCGCGCAGCAGCGACAGATTCACCCCGAAGCTCGCATTCGCCGCTTCCGTCCCGGCGACGGACTGAAAGACGAGATCCACCGGCGCCCCCGCCTCGATCAACCCCAGCGTGGTGGTCACATGGGCGAGCACGCAGGACTGGACCGGAATGTCGAATCGGGTCCGCACCTCGTCGAGCAGCGTCAGCAGCTCGGCGGCGGCCCGCGGCGAGTCGGTGGCCGGATTCACGCCGATCACCGCATCCCCGCAGCCGAGCAGCAATCCGTCGAGCACCGCCGCGGCGATACCGCGCGGATCGTCTGTGGGGTGATTCGGCTGCAGCCGGGTGGCCAGCCGGCCCGGCAGTCCGATGGTGGTGCGGAAACCGGAGCGCACCTCGGCGGCCCGCGCGACCGCGATCAGATCCTGATTGCGCATCAGTTTGCTCACCGCCGCGACCATCTCCGGCGTCAAACCCGAAGCCACGGAACGCAATGCCGCTGCCGGTGGATCCGCCTCCGATCCGGCGGCCACCGCGAGCAGCCAGTCCCGCAGGCCGCCGACCGACAGCTGCGCGATCGGCGCGAAGGTCGCGCGATCATGTGTGTCGAGAATCAGCCGGGTGACCTCGTCGGTCTCGTAGGGCACCACCGGGTCGTTCAGGAAGTCGCGCAGCGGCACCTCGGCCAGCGCCCACTGCGCCGCGGCGCGCTCCGCGTCCGAACTCGCCGCGCACCCGGCGAGTTCGTCACCGCTGCGCAGCGGTGTCGCCTTGGCCAGCAGGTCGGCCAGCCCGTCGAAGGCGTAGGTCCGGCCGTGGAGGGTCTGCTGATACCGCGTCATCGGTCTCCTCCGGATCGGCGTCCTGTCCACCCTCACCGCCGGTGGTGGCTGCCAGCGTACCGCCGCACCCACACCCCTCGATGTCCGTTATGTCCCAACGCGTTACGATCGGGTAAGCACTCCGGCATTGCGAGGAGGCGCACTTGACCGAACGCAAACCGGCCGGCATGGGTTTCGAATCCTGGATCGACAAGCAGATCCGCGAGGCCACCGAACGCGGTGAATTCGACAATCTGGCCGGAACCGGCAAACCGCTGCCCGGCGTGGGCGAGCCCTACGACGAGAACTGGTGGCTGAACAACTACCTGCGCCGCGAAGGTGTGGGCGGCGAGGCGCTGCTGCCGACCTCATTGGTGCTGCGCCGCGATCTGGAGCGGTTACCCGAGCGGGTCGCGGAGATGGATTCCGAGGCCGAGGTCCGCGCCTATGTGTCCGATCTCAACATCCGCATCGTGGAATGGATCCGGATGCCGCACGGCCCCCACGTCCGCCTCGCACCCGCCCGAGCCGACGAGGTCGTCGCGCGCTGGCGCGCCGACCGGCACACCCGGCAACGAACGGCCGCCCCCAGCGGAAAAGACTCTCTCGCAACCACTTCCACGCGGCGCCGGGACGGCCACCCGCGGTGGTGGCGCCGACTGCTCCGCCGCGACCGCCCCGGCGCCGCCTAGTCCTGAGACGGCGGGAATCCACCGGTGGCGACCGGCCCCCACCGCTCGACCTCGATGCGGATCAGCGATTTGTTCTGCCGCGCCATCGCCGCGCGGTAGTCCTCCCAATCGGGATGCTCGCCCGCGATACAGCGGTAGTAGTCCACCAGTCCGTCCAGCGCTTCCGGCATGTCGAGTACCTCGGCACGCCCGTCGATCTGGACGTACGGACCGTCCCAGTCGTCGGACAGCACACAGATCGACACCTGCGGATCGCGGCGCGCGTTGCGGGTCTTGGCCCGTCCGGGGTAGGTGGAGATCACGATCCGGCCCGCCTCGTCGACGCCGCAGGTCACCGGCGACATCTGCGGGGCGCCGTCGGCGCGCGTGGTGACCAGGACACCGCGATGACGCTGGCGGGCGAAGTCGAGCAGTTCGGTCCGGTCGACCTCCGTGGCGGTCGCGATCCGTGGCATGGGCGATCCTTTCTCGACGGTCCTCTTGCAACCACCCTGCCATGATCGATTCCCCTACAATGGCCGGAGTGCAGTTTCTCCCAGGACACACGCCGCCGTACGACCTCACCTACGACGATCTGTTCCTCGTACCCAATCGCACCGATGTGTCGTCGCGGTTCGATGTGGACCTGTCCACCAGCGATGGAACCGGCACTACCATCCCCATCGTGGTCGCGAACATGACCGCGGTCGCCGGACGCCGCATGGCCGAAACGGTCGCGCGCCGCGGCGGCATCGTGGTGCTGCCGCAGGATCTGCCGATCAGCGCGGCCTCCGACACCATTTCCTTCGTCAAGAGCCGTTCGCTCACCGCCGACACCCCGGTCACCCTCGGGCCGGATCATTCGGTGTCGGACGCGCTGGCCCTGATCCACAAGCGCGCCCATCGCGCCGTGGTCATCGTCGAGAACGACAAGCCGGTCGGCGTCGTCACCGAATCCGCCTGTGCCGATGTCGACCGATTCGCGCGGTTGCGCACGGTCGCCGACGCCGATTTCGTCAGCGCCGCCGCGACCACCTCCCCGCGTGAGATCTTCGGCCTGCTCGAGGCCGCGCACGCGACCCTCGCGGTGCTGGTCCACGACGACGGCACCCTGGCCGGTGTCATGACGCGCACCGGCGCGGTCCGCGACGGCATCTACACCCCGGCCGTGGACCGGAACGGCACGCTGCGCATCGCGGCCGCGGTCGGTGTGAACGGCGATATCCCGGGCAAGGCGAAGGCTCTGGTCGACGCCGGCGCGGACGTCCTGGTCATCGATACCGCCCACGGTCACCAGGAGAAGATGCTCGAGTCCCTGCGCGCGGTGGCGGACCTGAAACTGGGCGTGCCGCTGGTGGCGGGCAATGTGGTCTCCGCGGCCGGAACCCGCGATCTGGCCGAGGCCGGGGCCGACATCGTCAAGGTCGGCGTGGGCCCGGGCGCCATGTGCACCACCCGCATGATGACCGGTGTCGGCCGCCCGCAGTTTTCCGCGGTCGCCGAATGTGCCACGGCCGCAAAGGATCTCGGCGTGCACATCTGGGCCGACGGCGGAGTCCGCCATCCCCGCGACGTGGCGCTGGCGCTGGCCGCGGGCGCGTCGAACGTGATGATCGGCTCCTGGTTCGCCGGTACCTACGAATCGCCCGGTGATCTGCGCATGGACCGCGACGGCAACGCCTACAAGGAGAGCTTCGGCATGGCCTCCAAGCGCGCCGTGGCCGCCCGCACCGCCGCCGACAGTGGATTCGATCGCGCCCGCAAGGCGCTGTTCGAAGAGGGCATCTCGTCCTCCCGGATGCGACTGGACCCGGAACGTCCCGGCGTCGAGGACCTCATCGACCACATCTGCTCGGGTGTGCGCAGCGCCTGCACCTACGCCGGGGCCCGCACGCTCGCCGAACTGCACGAGAAGGCGGTGCTCGGCGTGCAGTCGGCCGCCGGTTTCGCGGAAGGACGCCCGCTGCCCTCGGGGTGGTGAGGCTCACCACACTCGGCGCGGCTCGCGGAGGGCGATCCGGCAGGATCCGGCACACACCGGGCGTCTCCGCGTTCGCCGCGAGCCCGATCCGCCGCACGGGAGGGGTCGCGGCGCGCCGCGCCGCTCGGTCGCCGCGAAGATCCCGGTAACATAGGCTGTGCCGACCGGCGGACCTCCGCCGACCGGCATTGCGTTTAGTTCGGCTCGTCCACTTGCGAAAGGAACCAGTTGTCACCCGCGTCCGAGGGCGCCACACAGGAGGGCTCCTCTACCGAGCCGGGTGACCAACCCGGCGCCTCCGTCTCCGCAGATCCTCCGTTACCCGGTGGGCGGTGCCGATCGTGTCCGTAGTGCTCACCATCGTCAGCCTGCTGGGATTCATCGCACTCACCGCGGGCACGGCGATCTTCGTCGCTGCCGAATTCTCGCTCACCGCACTCGAGCGCAGCACCGTCGAAGCGCACGCCCGCGAGGGCGACCGTCGCGCGCGCCAGGTTCGCCACGCGCACCGCACCCTGTCGTTCCAGCTGTCGGGCTCCCAGCTCGGCATCACCATCACCACCCTGGTCACCGGTTATATCGCCGAACCGGTGCTGGCCCGGCTCATCGAGCCGATCTGCACCGCGCTCGGCGCGGGCCCCGGGACCGCGCAGGGCGTTTCCCTGTTCATCGCGCTGGTGCTGGCGACCTCGCTGTCGATGACCTACGGCGAGCTGGTCCCCAAGAACATCGCGATCGCCAAACCGCTGACGACCGCGCGCTGGACGGCCGGTCCGATGATCGTGTTCACCACGGTCTTCTCCTGGCTGATCAAACTGCTCAACGGCGCCGCGAACTGGGCGGTGCGCCGGCTGGGCATCGAACCGGCCGAGGAACTGCGGTCGGCACGCTCGCCGCAGGAGCTGGGTTCGCTGGTGCGCACCTCCGCGATGCGGGGCTCGCTCGATCAGCGCACCGCCCTCGTGGTGGACCGCTCGCTGCTGTTCGGTGAGCGCAGCGCCGAGGATCTGATGACGCCGCGGGTGAAGATCGAAACACTGGATCAGAACGACACCATCAGCGACCTCATCGCCGCCGCCGGCCGCACCGGCCTGTCCCGTTTCCCGGTCATCGACGGCGATCTGGACAACACCCTCGGCATCGTGCACGTCAAACAGACATTCCTGTATCCGGTCGCGCAGCGCGGCACCATCGCGCTGTCCTCGATCGCGCGGCCGGTGCCGATCGTGCCCGCCAGCCTCGACGGCGACACCGTGCTGGAACGGGTGCGCGCGGACGGGATGCAGCTCGCGCTGGTCGTCGACGAATACGGCGGCACCGCGGGCCTGGTGACCATGGAGGACATCATCGAGGAGATCCTCGGCGACGTCCGCGACGAGCACGACGAGGAGGAACTCGACGTGCGCCGCACCGCCCTGGGCTGGAACTGTTCCGGGCTGCTGCGCATCGACGAGGTGTCCCGGGCCACCGGCTACGACGCGCCCGAGGGCGAATACGACACCCTCGGCGGACTGGTCCTGACCACCCTGGGCCGGATTCCGCTGGCCGGCGACGAGGTGCTGCTGCCCACCCCGAGCGCGACCAACGGGCACGCGATGCAGCCGCACACCCACGGCGGCTGGCTGGCCCGGGTGGAACGCATGGACGGACGACGCATCGACCGGGTGCTGCTGCAGCCGGTGGACGCCGATGCGGTGACGACGTGGGAGCTCAGCCATGGGTGATCTGTTCGGACTGTTGCTCACCGTCGTTCTGCTCGGCGCCAACGCCTTCTTCGTCGGCGCGGAGTTCGCGCTCATCTCCGCCCGCCGTGACCGGCTGGAAACCCTTGCCGCCCAAGGTAAACGGGGAGCCGGCACGGTGATCGGCGCGGCCGAGCATCTGTCGATGATGCTGGCCGCCGCCCAGCTGGGCATCACCATCTGTTCGCTGCTGCTGGGCCGCATCGGCGAACCGGCGATCGCGCATCTGCTCGAGCGCCCGTTCGACCTGGTCGGCGTGCCGGATCAGCTGCTGCATCCGGTGGGATTCGCGCTGGCCCTGGGCCTCGTGGTGATCTTGCACATGCTGATGGGCGAGATGATTCCGAAGAACATCGCCCTGGCCGGGCCGGAGCGGGTGGCGTTGCTGCTGGTGCCGATCATGCTGTGGTGGTTGCGCCTGGCCCGTCCGCTGATCGGCCTGTACAACCTGGCGGCCAATCTCACCCTGCGCGCGCTGCGCATCGAGCCCAAGGACGAGCTCGACGCGACCGTGTCGTCGGTGGAGCTGGCGGAGATGATCGGCGAATCCCGCTCGGAAGGTCTCATCGACGAGGAAGAGCATCGCCGTCTCACCCAGGCGCTGGGCACCACCGACCGCATCGTCGCCGATGTGATGGTGCCGCTGGCCACGACGCGCTGCGTGCCGCTGCGCGGCGACGGCACCACCCTGGGCGATATCGAATCCGCGGTCGCCGAGACCGGCTTCTCCCGCTATCCGGTGCGCGCCGGCGACGGCTCCCTGGTGGGCTATCTGCACGTCAAGGACGTGCTGGACAAGGTGGCCGACGATTCGGCCGGGCCGTCGACCCCGATCCCGCGCACCGATATCCGGCCGCTGCCGACGCTGAGCATGGGCACCACGCTCTACGAGGCGCTGGCCCGGTTGCGCCGCACCAACAGCCATCTGGGCCGGGTCATCGACACCCGCGGCAATACCGTCGGCATCGTCGCCCTCGAGGATCTGGTGGAAGAGTTCGTGGGCACCGTGCGCGATGCCACCCACCGGGTGGCGGAATGACCGTGGACGCGACACCGGCTGCGGCGCAGGACCTTCGGGTGCTGCCGCCGACGCAGTGGCGGAACCGGGCACAGGCGCACAGGGACCGGGTCGACGAGATGGTCGGCCCGTACCTGCGGCAACGCGCCGACGGCCGCAAACATCCGGTGATCGACTTCCTGTTCACCTATTACGGGCACAAACCGGCCCAGTTGCGCCGCTGGCATCCGGGTTTCGGCGTGGCTCTGGCCGATGCCGAGGAGTACGCGCAGCGCCGCGGCTATCACCGCGTCGAGACGGCCGCCGGCCCTGTCCATACCGCCGACCCGGCCTTTCTCGACCGCCGCCGCGACACCGTCGAATTCGTCGCGGCCCTGCTGGCAGCCACCGCAGCACGGCCGGCGCAACTGTCCTGCTTCGGATTACACGAATGGGCGATGGTCTACCGCAGCGACGATGTGCGCCACCGGCAGGTCCCGCTGCGGCTCGGCCGTGCCGGCACCGACGCCGTGGTCGATTCGATGTCGTTGCGCTGCACGCACTTCGACGCCTTCCGCTTCTTCACCCCCGAGGCGGCGCCGCATAATATCGAACAACTCACCCGCGACGACCAGATCCGCCGGGAACAGCCCGGCTGCCTGCACGCGGGAATGGATCTGTACAAGTGGGCATTCAAGCTGGTCCCGCTGATCGATTCGGATCTGCTGCTGGACTGCTTCGCCCTGGCCTGCGCCGCCCGCGAAATCGATATGCGCGCCAGCCCGTACGACCTCACCGACTACGGCTACCGGCCGATCGCCATCGAAACCCCCGGCGGCCGTGCCGAATACGTTCGCGCCCAGTCCGAGCTGGCCCGGCGGGCGGAGCCGTTGCGCACCGAACTGCTCGGCCGTTGCCGGGCACTGCTCGGGCCGTCCTGAGCGGACGGCGCCGAGCGGCTCAGTTCGCGCGGCGGATACTCAATTCCGCCGTGGCGTCGTAGATCCACGACATATCCGCCGCCGCGAAATCCGCCAGCCACGTGGGCGGCGCTGCCGCGGTAAGGGTTTCGAAGTTCCAGTAGTCCTTCCACAGCGAGACGCGCCCGTCGCGGACCCGGTGCACGGAGACGAACGGCAGCTCGGCGCGCTCGCCCGTCGGCCACACCCAGGTTTCGGAGTGCTCGTAGATCACGTCCGGGCCGTCGGCGACCAGCAGCCCGTCGTGATTGGTGTATTCGGACAGCCCGGCCAGTCCGATGCGCAGGCGTTTGACGGTATCGGCCGGCCCCTTCGCGGCCAGCGTGGGACCGGTCGGCACGTCGAGGTAGATGCAGTCCTCGGTGAGCGATGCGGCCACTGCGTCCCAGTCGCGCCGGGCCAGCGCCGCCCACAGCCGCCGCACGACCGCGCGCGGATCATCGTTGTCGGACATACCTTTTCCTCGCTCTCCGGATTTCCGGTTGCTTTCCGGTCCCGCGCCGGGCGCGGTTACACCACCGGGTCGATGGTGGCGTTGATGGTGTGAATGGTGCCGTCGGGAATGACGAAGGTTTCGGTGATGTCGACGGTCATCAACCGCACCCCGGCGACACCGGAGTCGAGCAGATAGCGCGCGGTCACCACATCACCGCATTCGGTCATCCGCAGATCGCGAATGTCCTGAATCACCGAATACTGGACGCCGTGATTCAGTTCCTGTGTCAATTGCGGGCCCGAATAGCCCGTCTTCAACCCGGCTTCGACACGGGTGGCGTCCGGCGCGAACGGCACCGCGCTCGCATCGTGTGAGACCAGCGCATCGATATACGCGCGGGCGACGGCCTGCCGGGGCGTATCGGCCGGATTCGGTGCTGCCGCAGCCATTCCCACTCCGGCGTTCAACGCGGCAGCCACCGCACCCGATATGACTGCAACGTGTTTCATTCCCATTCGCCGAGTTTGTCTCACGTGTTGCTGTGGCGCAACAGCTCGGTGGCCCCGGACGGCTTTCCCCGAAAACAGACCCGATGAGAAGGTGGGTGGGTTACCGTTTCGATGCATTGCCCGCAACCGGCGGTACCGACTACCTCCGCGCGCGGGACGCTTAACCCGTTTCACTGTGGAAGGTGGGGGTCCCGCAATGGCGCGGAGGTCTAGCAGGCGCACGCCCAAACCACTCATCGCCGCGGCCGCGGCCCTACTCGCGGCCGCGATTCTGCCGGTCGGCGGCGCGTCGGCGGATCTGCAATCCGATATCGCCACCCAGGTGCAGCAATTCCTCGATATCGGCAAGGTCGCGGTGCCCCCGGCCGACTGCGGCCCGGGCTCGCGACCGGAAACCGGTATGCAGGGCGATGTTCCGGCCGCCGACCGCGCCTCCGGCCGCAGCACACAGGGCTACAGCTGCAATATGTCGTTCGTCGGCGGATATGCCGGCCACGGCGCCGGCATCACCTCGACCACCTACGACCACTGCTCCTACACCGGCTCGTTCTTCCCCGGCGATCTGCTCGGTCCCGCCCAGGGCGTGCAGGTGATCGACGCCTCCGATCCGGCGCATCCGGTGTTGAGCACCACCCTCACCGAACCGGCGATGATGGCCGGAACCTGGGAGAGCCTGAAGGTCAACACCGCGCGAAAACTGCTGGTGGGCACCGGAGTTCCGTTCCTGGAGGGCACCGGCTACCTGTCGGTCTACGACATCTCCGACTGCGCGCATCCGCGGCTGCTCAATCCGGGGCCGGGCACCAACCTGGCCATGCCCCTGCCCATCACCACCCACGAGGGCGGCTTCTCCCCCGACGGCCGGACCTATTGGGCCTCGGGCATCGCACCCGGCTTCGTCAGCGCGGTCGACCTCACCGATCCGGCGAATCCGCACGTGATCTGGCAGGGGCTCACCGGCATCGAGGCGCACGGCTTCGGCATCAGTCCCGACGGCAACCGCATGTATCTGTCGGCGCTGGGCGGATTCACGGTGCTCGATATCAGCGCGGTTCAGCGGCGCGATCCGAATCCGCAGGTCAACCACATCGGCCGGGTGTTCTGGACCGACGGCTGGGCAACCCAGCACAGCGTGCCGGTGAGCTACGACGGCACACCGTATCTGTTCACCGTCGACGAGGCGGGAGCCGGCGGGGTGAAACTGGTCGACATCTCCGACGAGAACAACCCCAAGGTGGTCGAGAAGATCAAGTTGCGGATCGATCTGCCGGAGAATCAGGACAGCATGCTCGCCTCCTCGATGGGCGGTTCGGTGTTCTCCTACGACCCGCACTACTGCGCGGCCGACCGTCCCGAGAATCCGACGGCACTGGCCTGCGGGTGGGAATCGTCCGGCATCCGGGTGTTCGATGTGCGCGATCCGTTCCAGGTGCACGAGATCGCCTACTTCAATCCGCCCGCCCGCACCGGACAGAATCTGCAACTGTGGAACTCGCCGCACGCACTGGGTTCGCTGATCGGACCACCGGCATTGGAAGGCTTTTCGGTGGCGCGCGCCATTCTGGACGGGAAATTCGATCCGGCCCAGGCCCTGTCACCGCGCACCGGGATGCTGGCCTTCGGTGACGTGTCCTCCGACTGGTGTTTCGCGCCTCCGGAATGGCACGGCAGCCAGCTGTGGACCTCCTGCAACGACAACGGATTCATGGTGTTGCAGCTGGACAACGACGTGTATTCACCACCGGCCGACCAGCATTCGATCGTGGGGTCCTAGATGTCGCGATGGCTGCGCTGGGGCTCCTCTGCGGCGGCGGCGTTGATCCTGTTGGTGATCGGCGCTGCGCTGCGGCCGGTCGTCCTGCCCGAGAACCACACCGCCGCACCGGTTCTCGACGCCACCGAAATCGGATTCGCCCAGGATATGACCGCTCACCATCAGCAGGCGATCCAGATGGTGCAGCGTCTGGACCCCAGGGTCGACCCACAGGTACTGCGGCTGGCACAGCAGATCGACCAGTCGCAGCGGGTGGAGATCGGCACGATGCTCGGATGGCTGCGCCTGGCGAACGCCGCCCCGATGTCGGATCACCCGATGGCATGGATGAGCGCGGATACGGTTTCCGCACACCATCACGCGGCGAGCGGGCCCGCCACCACCGCGTCGGCGGCCGGCATGCCGGGAATGGCGAGCACGGCCGAACTGGACCGGCTCTCGGCCGCCCGGGGGCGTGACGCGGAAATCCTTTTCCTGCAACTGATGTACCGCCATCACGAGGGCGGTATCGCGATGGCTCGCGCCGCCGACCGGCAGATCGCCTCCGGCCCGGTGAAGGAGCAGGCCCGGGCCATGCTCGTCGCCCAGAGCCAGGAGACCGGGTTGATCGCGCTGATGCTGAACCAGCGCGGCGCGCAACCACTCCCCTAGGCCGATTCCGGCGGCCATGGTCGACCACTTCCTTGTCCGCAGGTTCGGCGGCCGCGGCGAGAGGGCCGGTCCGGTGCGGATCGTCCGGCGGACCCGAGGATGTCGGTGGGTGCCGCTATGGTCCCTGGGTCGGCACACAATCGAGAGGTTCGGACGCGGATGACTGTCGGTACGGCGATCACCATTCCCACGCATATCCACGGTTATCCGGATCTGGCGTTCGGCGGCTACGTGGCGGGCATGCTCGCCGATCGCGTCGGCGGTGAGGTGCGCGTCGACTTCCGGCGCGGTGTTCCGGTGCGCACCCCGGTCCTGATCACCGATTCCGAATCCGGCAGTGTGCTCACCGATTCCGACGGCACAATCCTCGCCGAGGCGAGCCCGGGTTCGGTGGAATTAGCCGTCACCCCGCCACCCGCATGGGAAGAGGCGGTTGTCGCGTCTCGCGACTCGTTCGCCGCGGGCCGGCCCATTCCCGACTGCTACGGCTGCGGCACCGCGAATGCACCGGGCCGGGGCCTGCGACTGTATCCCTGGCGGATGCGCGACCACGATCTCGTCGCGGCCGCCTGGGTTCCCGATGCCGAATTGGCCGGGCCCGGAGGGCATCTGACCACGGAGAACATCTGGTCGGCCGTCGACTGCCCCGGCGGCTGGGCAGCCATCGAACTGTCCGGAATGCGGCCCGGGGGCGTCACGGCCGCCCTCACCACCCGTCGCATCGGACCGGTTCGCGCCGGGGAGAAGTACCTGGTCTGGTCCTGGCCGATCGCCGCCTCCGGGCGCAAACACACTGTCGGCGTGGCCATTTCGACGCCGAAGGGCGATCTGCGGGTCCTGGCCGAAGCGCTGTGGGTCGAGCCCCGGCGGTAATCTCCCCTGCCGGTCAGTCCGGCAACTCCTGGCTGCACGACGGCAGTGGTCAGCTTCCCGCCTGACCCGAAACCCGGCGGCTCACGATGGCATACCGCGAGCTCCCGGCACCGTGCCGACGAATCTCGCGATCGGTTCGCCTACTCTCCGGCGCCCGCCAGACTGCGATAGGCGGCAGCGTAGGAATCCGGGCGTACGTCGCCCATCAACAGGTACTGCTGCAGGAAGCCCATCATCGCGCCGAGCATGACCTGGGCGAGCGCGTCGATATCGGCTGCGGCGGAGAGCAATCCGGCCTCACGGGCGCGCAGGAGCAATTCCCGCCAGGCGTTCCGGACTTGAGCCAGGCGTTCACGGACGATCCCGGCCACCACCTCGTCCCGCCCGGCCTCCGCCCACGCCTGCACCGCGACGCGCGGAATATCGCCGTCGCGAGCCAGATCCGCGATCTGCCCGAGCACCGACTCCAGCGCATCGATCGGCGCCACCGGCGTCGCCCCCTCGGTGAGCCGAGCCAGATTCGCCGTCATCCGGCCGAGCACGGAGTCGGCGATCGCGCGGATGATGTCGTTCTTGGATGCGAAATAGCCGTAGACCGCCCCCGCCGACATCCCCGATTCGGCGATCACCGCCGACATCGTCGTCTTGTGGAATCCCTCCCGGGCCACACAGCGCACGGCGGCAGCGATCAGCTGGTTTCGCCGGGCGGTGCGACGCTGTTCGGTCAGTCGCGGCATGTCCGCATCATAAAAGAACGTTCGTTCTTGACAATCTCCCGGCCGCGGGCGCATGCTCGAAATACAAAAAGAACGTTCCTTCTCTTTGGAGTTGCGATGCGACCGTCGCCCGCCACCGTTCTCGGACCGGTTCTGGCCCTGTCCGCCCTGATCACCGTGCTGGTCACGGCCTTCGCCTGGCCGACCTCCAACCTGGCCCCACGTCACCTCCCGGTCGGGCTGGCCGGCCCGGCCCCCGCCGTCGAACAGGTGCGCCAGGGCCTCGGCGCGCTCGGCGATTCGGCGATCGACACGACGACGTATCCCGACCGCACGACGGCCGTTCAGGCCATCGAGGATCGCGATATCTACGGCGCCATCGTGATCGGCGCGAACGGACCGGAGGTGTTGACCGCCTCCGCCGCCGGCCCGGCCGTCGCCCAAGCCCTGACCGAAGCCGCCCGGAGCATGAGCCGATCCGCTGCGCCGCAGACGAATTCCGGGCAGTCGCCGCAGCCCGGTAGTCCTGCCGCGGGCCAACCCGCACCCAGCACCCCGATCCCGCAACAGCTTTCGCCGGCGCCGGTGGTCACCGATGTCGTCGCCACGCCTGCCGCCGACCCGCACGGCGCGGTATTCGGCCTCACTCTGGTCCCCATGGTCATCGGCGGCCTGTTGACCGGCGCCGCCCTGTCGCTGCTGGCGCTGGGCCGCACCGCCCGGATCGGCGCGGCCGTAGCCGTCGCGCTCATCGCCGGATTCGCCGTCACCGCCGTTCTGCACACCTGGCTCGACGTGCTGACCGGAAATTACCTCGCCAACGCGGGAGTGGTCGCCCTGGCCATCGGCGCGATCGCACTCGCACTCCTCGGCCTGCGTGCCGTGCTCGGCCTCGCCGGACTCGGTGTGGGCGCGGCAACCTTTGTCGCACTGGGCATTCCACTCTCCGGCGCCATGTCCGCACCGGAACTGCTGCCGACCGGCTGGGGCACCCTGGGAACACTGCTCCCGCCCGGCGCGGCCGCCACCGCGCTGCGCTCGACCGCCTATTTCGGCGGTGCGGGCTCGGCAGCGGCACTGGCGGTGCTGAGCTGCTGGGCCGTGGGCGGCTTGTTGCTGGCGACTGTCCCCCGGCGCACCCGCCACCTTCCCGAGCCGGCGCACGACACCGAAACCGCACAGCTCGCCCGGACGGCCTGATCGCCCCGGAGACGCCCCGGGGCAGCCGACCCCAGTTGTGGCCCACGATACAATCGGGCCTGCTCAATCGATGCCGACCGCGACCACGCAACTACCCATGGGTAACATGACAGGCGTACTTTTTCCATCCGGCTTTCTCGAAATGAGGCAGTAGATGACAGAGCGGATTCAGGTCGGCGGGCTCCAGGTGGCCAAGGTTCTTCACGACTTCGTGGAGAACGAGGCGCTCCCCGGCTCCGGCGTAGATTCCGCCGCGTTCTGGACCGGTGCGGAGAGCGTCATCAACGACCTCGCTCCCCGCAACCGCGCCCTGCTGGCCGAACGCGACGAGATCCAGGGCAAACTCGACGCCTGGCACGCCGAGAACCCGGGCAAGGGCTACGACAAGGCCGCCTACAAGAAGTTCCTCGCCGAGATCGGCTACCTGCGCGAAGAGCCCGCCGATTTCGCCATCGGCACCCAGAACGTCGACGACGAGATCGCGACCACCGCCGGCCCGCAGCTGGTCGTGCCGGTGAGCAACGCGCGCTTCGCCATCAACGCCGCCAACGCGCGCTGGGGCTCGCTCTACGACGCGCTCTACGGCACCGACGCCATCTCCGAGGCCAACGGCGCGGAGAAGGGCACCAGCTACAACAAGGTCCGCGGCGACAAGGTCATCGAATGGGCGCGCAACTTCCTCGACGACGCCGTGCCGCTGATCACCGGCTCGCACGTCGGCTCCAAGGCCTACAAGATCGTCGACGGTGAACTCGAGGTCACCCTCGAGGACGGCACCGACATCGGGCTGGCCGATTCCTCGGCCCTGGTCGGCTACCTGGGCGATCCGTCCGCGCCGAGCTCGATCCTGCTGCGCCACAACGGTTTGCACATCGACATCCAGATCGACCCGGAATCGCCGATCGGCAAGACCGACGACGCGGGCGTGAAGGACGTCGTGCTCGAGTCCGCGGTCACCACGATCATGGACTTCGAGGACTCGGTCGCCGCGGTCGACGCCGAGGACAAGGTGCTCTGCTACCACAACTGGCTGGGCCTGATGAAGGGCGATCTGGCCGAAGAGGTCAGCAAGGGCGGCAAGACCTTCACCCGCACCATGAACCCGGACCGGGTGTACACCGGCCTCGACGGCAACGACGTGGTCCTGCACGGCCGCTCGCTGCTGTTCGTCCGCAACGTGGGCCACCTGATGACCTCCGACGCGATCCTCGACGCGCAGGGCAACGAGGTGCCCGAGGGCATCCTCGACGGCCTGATCACCTCGCTGATCGCGGTGCACTCGCTCAACGGCAACGCCAAGGTCAGCAACTCGCGCACCGGTTCGGTGTACATCGTGAAGCCGAAGATGCACGGCCCCGACGAGGTCGCCTTCGCCAACGAGCTGTTCGGCCGGGTCGAGGATGTGCTGGGCCTGCCCCGCAACACCCTCAAGGTCGGCATCATGGACGAGGAGCGCCGCACCACCGTCAACCTCAAGGCCTGCATCGCGGCCGCGAAGGACCGCGTGGTGTTCATCAACACCGGCTTCCTGGACCGCACCGGCGACGAGATCCACACCTCCATGGAGGCCGGCGCGATGATCCGCAAGGCCGAGATGAAGAAGCAGCAGTGGATCCTGGCCTACGAGGACTGGAACGTCGACAAGGGCCTGGCCACCGGCCTGCAGCACAAGGCGCAGATCGGTAAGGGCATGTGGGCCATGCCGGATCTGATGCACGACATGCTCGAGCAGAAGATCGGCCACCCGCGCGCCGGCGCCACCACCGCCTGGGTGCCCTCCCCGACCGCCGCCACCCTGCACGCCACCCACTACCACCTGGTGGACGTGTTCAAGCGGCAGGCCGAGATCGCCAAGGGCGGCCCGCGCGCCACCGTCGACCAGATCCTGGAGATCCCGCTGGCCGCCGACACCAACTGGTCGGCCGAGGAGATCCGCAACGAGCTGGACAACAACTCGCAGTCCATCCTGGGCTACGTGGTCCGCTGGATCGATCAGGGCGTCGGCTGCTCCAAGGTGCCCGACATCAACGATGTCGCGCTCATGGAAGACCGTGCGACCCTGCGCATTTCGAGCCAGCTGATGGCGAACTGGCTGCGCCACGGCATCGTCACCGAGGCGCAGATCGTCGAGAGCCTGGAGCGGATGGCGCCCGTCGTCGACCGGCAGAACGCCGGTGACGCCGCCTACAAGCCGATGGCCCCCGACTTCGCCGGCAGCGTCGCCTTCCAGGCCGCCAAGGAACTGATCCTCGAAGGTGCCTGCCAGCCCAACGGCTACACCGAGCCCATCCTGCACCGCCGCCGCCGCGAGGCCAAGGCGCTCGCCGCGAAGGGCTGATCCGAAACTCGTCGTGACCCTGTCGCGGCGAACCGTGACGTCGCAGCCCCGGTCGTATCGAACGACCGGGGCTGCTTCGCGCTCGGAACACTCTTTGGCGGCCGGCGTCCGTGCGGCTTCGCCGCGGAGGTCCCGTCGATCGCACGCGCCGACGATCACCCGCCGACGAAGGCCTCTATCAGCACGCAGGTCGCGTCGTCCAGCGCCTTGTCGGCGGAGTCGGCACAGCAGTTGGTCGCCGTCGCGAAGGCCACATCGCGCGCCGGCCCCAACCAGGTGGTCGCCAGCCACAGCAAATTGCTACCGGTATGGGTCAGCGCGACACCGCCGGACCAGTCCCTGGTCGTGACGCGCCAACCGGCGGCGTAGTCGCCACCTGGCGGCGGTTGATGCAGACGCGCCATCGTCGCCGCGGACAGCAAGGTCGGCTCACCGCGAGCACCCCGGACGTGCATGGTGAGGAATTTCCCCCAGTCCGCGAGACCGACATGGACCCGTCCCGCCGGTCCGTAGGCCGGTGGGTTGTCCGCGCGCGGATCCGCGGGTGCAATGGGTTCGAGCGTGTTCCCCGCACCGGGTTCGAGCGCGTTCCCAGCATTCGTATGCCCCCACGGCTGATCGACGGCGGTGCCGTTGCCGGGCGGTCCGAAGCCGGCCGACGTCATGCCGAGCTTCGCGAACAGCTCGGTCCGAATCATGTTCTCCCACGGCGTCTTCGCGATCCGTTCCAGCACGATGCCGAGGATCAGATAGCCGGCATTCGCATAGGCGTACGTGCCGGGTGCCTGTGCGGGCGGGCGGCTCAGCAGCGACCGCACGGCTCGGATCCGGGCGCCGGGGTCATCGCCGTCGGACCACATCCGCTGCTTGATGTCGGCGGGCATGGCGGCCGGGGCGCCGCCGCGATGCTGGAGCAACTGTTCGATGGTGGTGGCGCGATAACCGGGGTCGATCGTCTCACCGGCGAGCACGGTGTCGAGGCGATCGGAGAAAGCGAGTTGTCCGCGATCGACGAGGAGACCGATCAACGTCGCGGTCATCGCCTTGGTGTCGGACCCCAGATGCCATTCGTCGGCCGTCGTCACCGGCGTCGGATCTCCCAGTTTCCGCACCCCGCTCGCCCATGAGCCGATCAGGGTGCCCCCGCGCCACACCGCCGCCGCGAGCGCGGGAAGACCCGCCTCGGCACGAATGGCCTCCAGCTTGCCGGCGACAGCGCTGGAAGGCGCGAATGCGCCCTCCCCGCCCGTCACAGTGGCGGTCTCCAAGTTTTCGAGCACTCGTCGATCTGTCGACATATCACTCCCCCAAGATGTCGTGACGGAGATCTGCGGCGACCCCTCGGCCACAGAGTATCAGCACGCCCGCTCCCACAATTCGATTGCCGCGCAATATTTTCCAACCAGTTTGTCACGCAAATCTCACATTCCGGTCCTGTCGGCGACACATCCGGGCGCTCGGGCGCGGGAATGCGCGGCGGTATCGAACCGTTGTCGCCACATATGCGAATTCTGATCGTGTATGCGCATCCCGAACCCGATTCGCTCACCGGAGCTCTCAAAGATGTTGCGGTGGAACACCTTCGCGGCGCAGGACATGAGGTCGTGGTCAGCGATCTGTATGCGATGGGCTGGAAGGCGCAGGCCGATGCCGCCGATTTCGGTGAGTCCGGTACGGGCACCTTCATGCAGGCCTCCGGCGAGGCGTACAGCAACGGCACGCTGACCGCCGATATCACGGCTGAACAGGACAAACTGCGGTGGGCCGACGCGGTGCTGCTGCACTTTCCGCTGTGGTGGTACTCGATGCCCGCCATCCTCGAGGGCTGGGTGGACCGGGTGTTCACCAACGGCTTCGCCTACGGATCCGGCAGCACGGCGCTGCCCCGATACGGTGCGGGCGCGCTGAGTGGGCGGCGAGCCATGCTGGTGGTCTCCATCGGCGGACGGGAGCCGGCCTACTCCGAACGTGGCATCAACGGCCACATCGACGACCTGCTCTTTCCCATCCACCACGGCATCCTCTACTACGCCGGCATGGATGTGCTGCCCCCGTTCCTCGTCCACGGCACCATCCGGGTCGACTCCGAACGTTTCTCCGCCATCGCCGACGACCTGCGGGCGCGATTGTCGCGGATCGACGCGATCGAGCCGATCCCGTACCGCACCCAGGCCGGCGGCGATTACGACCGCAGCCTGCGACTGCGGGACGGCTTGGGCTGCGACGCGACCGGATTCGGGCTGCACTGCGCAGGCTGAGATGCGCACCAGGCTGAAGACCGGACCCACAGATCCGATCGCCCTACGCCGGTCGCGGCGTGGCCGAACACACACACGACTCCGCGAGGTCAGGGAATAGTTCGAACACCCCCAGCGCTGTAACTGCGGCAACGGGGGTTAGCGTCGCCCGCCGGATCGGTTGCGGCGACGAAAAAATGACCCGACAACGGCGGTAACGCTGTGTCACCATGACAACGATGATCAACCGGTCCCGCCGCACAGCGGGGCCATTCGACGAGTAACGGGAAGGAGGAGGTGGCCGATGTATCCGAAGAGTATGCGCGACGAGATGAACGATCTTGCCGGGCAGCGACATTCGACCGGCGTCGAGCAGTCGCAGAGCATTCTGCGGCAAGCCGAGCGGGAATCCGGTCGCCTCTTCCGGCAGGCCTGATCGGCTCCCCCTCCTCTCCTCGTTCCACTTTTTCACGAAACATGGTGACCCCCATGCTGTCTCGTCACGCCGAAAGAACTCTCGCTCCCGACAACTGGATACACGCCCAGGTACTGGTCCTCAACGCGTCCTACGAGGCGCTGACCGATATCGGCGCGGATCGCGCGGTCGTGCTGGTGATCAGCGGGACCGCCGAGACCGTGGCCGAGCGGCAACCGCATTTCCCGATTCGCTCCAAGCATCTGGAAATCGCTCTGCCGCAGACGATCCGGTTGCTGCGCTACGTCTATCTCGAGCACAGCGTGCTCGTGCACGACGAGAGCCGGGCCACCCTCGCGGGTGTGCTGCGGCGGGACCGTCACCGGTGCGGATACTGCGCCGGCTGGGCCCGCACCGTCGACCACATCCGCCCGCGCAGCCGGGGCGGGCCCAATACCTGGAACAACCTGGTCGCCGCCTGCGGACCGTGCAACACCCGCAAGGCCGACCGCACCCCGGACGAGGCCGGGATGCGACTGCTCTGGGAACCCAAGGCGCCCACCGACATGCAGCGGCGGCAACGGCGGATCTGGAAGGACCTCGTCGCCACGGGCGCACAGTGAACAGCCACCGGCGCACAGTGAACACCCGCACATCCCGAGGAAGGAGGGATCCGATATGACAACTACGACTCCGGCACTCACCCTGGTGGATCTGCTCCCGGTCTCGGATACACAGAGCTGGGACCAGGCCGCATGCAAGGGTGACCCGAACCACGATGCCTGGTTCCCGTACCCGTCGCAGGACTTCGACTACGCGCGCGGAATCTGCGCCGGCTGCCCCATTCGCCGGCAGTGCGCGGAGTTCGCGGCCGGCACCGGCCAGTCCGGTGTGTGGGGCGGTCACGAATTCGACCGCGGCAAGCTGATCCGCGACTGAGAACGACACGTGCGAGTGGTCCGCGTCACTCGCACGATCCGAGCCCGGCGCTCGACCGATCCTGGTCGAGCGCCGGTTTTCGCGTGACCATACACTGGAAAATCGTGGGCACACATCGCAGCGCGGACGGATCACGGGGCGTCAGCAAAGGTTTGGTTATCACCGTGGTGGCGGTCCTGCTGCTGATCGTGGCGGTCGCCGGTTGGTTCTGGCTCAGCAATCGTTCGGCATCGGAGAACCGCAGCGCCGCCGGCCAGTGCATCGAGGGCCCGGTGACGCTCGCGGTCACCGTCGATCCCGATATCGCCGCTCCCGTGCGCGCCGCCGCCGACCGCTACAACGCCACCCACCCCCAGATCCGCGATCACTGCGCGAAGGTCTCCGTCACCGAACGGACCACCGCCGCGATGGTGACCGGGCTCACCGCCCCGAACTGGGACGCCAAGCTCGGCCCACAACCCGGTCTCTGGATTCCGAGTTCTTCGCGGGCGGTCGAGCAGATGCGGGTTCCGGGACTGGTGCAGGGCACGCCCGCCTCGATCGCCGTCAGCCCGATCGCGGTGGCCGCCCCCGGCACCCTGGCGCAAGCGATGGAGAAGGCCAACCTCAGCTGGTCGGATCTGGCGCGCCTGCAGCGCGGATCGCTCGGCGATATCGGCCTCGGCAGCTGGGGTCCGCTGCGGATGGCGATGCCACCGGGTGACGATTCGCTGGCCGCCGCGGTCGCGGTCGGGTCGGCCGTCTCCGGCTCCGATCCGCTGACCGATGAATCCGCCGCGTCCGGTCAGGTCATCGCCGCCATCTCCGGATTGGCCGCCGACGCACCGGAATCCGGGGACACCGCCTCCGCGCTGGCGGCGGTCGCCGATTCCGCGCAAGGCCCCAACTCCCCAATCCACGCGGTAGCAGTTACCGAGCAGCAAGCCAAGACCCGGCCGAGCGTCGCGCTGTTCCATCCGACCGGTGCCGCGCCGGTCGCCGATCATCCCGCCGCGATGCTCACCGGAAGCTGGGTCGACAAGACCCAGAACCTGGCGGCCGGCATGTTCGCCGACTTCCTGCGCGCTCCCGAACAACAGAAGCTGTTCACCGACAACGGATTCGGCGCCGCGGCCGCCACACCCACCGCGGTGCCGGCGAAGTCGGTCCTCGATCGGGTGCAGTCGGTGCTCGCCCATCCGGTCCTGGGCGTGCAGGCCACCATTCTCATCGACACCTCGGCGTCGATGGCACCCAGCGACGGTTCGATGTCGCGGTTGAACAACGCTCTCGCCGCGGTCCAGTCGACCCTCGACACGATGCCGCCGGATTTCGGTGCCGGCGCCTGGATCTACGCCAATCAATTGACCGACGGCAATCCCTATCGAATGGTCGCGCCCACCCAGGCGCTCACACCGCAACACCGCTCCGAATTGTCCACGGCCCTGGGCAACGTCACGCTGGCCGGTTCGAGCACCGACCGCACTTACCCGTCGCTCGAGGCCGCCTACCGCAGCGCGGTGAAGAACTATTCCCCGGGTAAGACGAATTCGGTGCTGCTCATCACCGGCGGCCCCAACGACAATTCCTCGGTGACCGGGGATCAGCTGATCACCGATATCACCGGCGTCGCCGATGCCGCGCATCCGGTGCGGGTGGATGTGATCGTCGTGGGCGGCCAGGGGGCGCAGACCCTGCAGAATCTGGCTCAGAAGACCGGCGGCACCTACACCAAGGTCAGCACCTCCGACGACATGACCTTCGGCACCGCGGTCAACCACGCGCTGACCACGCCGTAGGGCCGTTGGCCGCCGGCTTCACCAGCCAGCGGATCTCGGGCACCGTCACAGCCGCTAGTGCTAGTAAGATGCAAGCAGTTGGCGAAGGAGGTGTGGTGTCCGAGGAACAGCTTTCGGAACAGCGGTCGGGCTGTCCGATCAACGCCGCCGTCGAGGTGGTCGGCGATCGGTGGACGATGCTGGTGCTGCGCGACATCATGTTCGGCGACCGCCGTCATTTCCGGCAGCTGCAGTCCCGGTCGGAGGAGGGCATCGCCTCCAATATCCTCGCCGACCGGCTCAAAACCCTCGTCGACGCCGGACTGCTGACCCGCGACGAGGTCCGCCGCGGACAGCGCGCCACCTACAGCCTCACCGAACCCGCGATCCAGCTGGTTCCGGTCTTGGCCGCCCTCTCCTCCTGGGGCCTGCGACACCGTCCGACAACCCCCGGATTGCGCGTCCGCGCGGAACTGCTCGAGGCCGGCGGCCCGCAACTGTGGGCGGAATTCATGGACGAGCTGCGCGAACGCCACCTCGGGATCGCGCGCCCGGATACCGGCAAGCCGACCGCCACCGAACGCCTCGCCGAGGCCTACGCGCAGGCGGTCGCCGCCGAAGCGTGACCCCGCGCTCGGCCGAGAACTCAGTCGGTGTAGGCCTCGAGCGGCGGGCACGAGCACACCAGATTGCGGTCACCGAAGGCTCCGTCGATGCGCCGGACCGCGGGCCATACCTTGGCCCGGCCGGAGTGCACACCCAGCGGGTAGACGGCGGTCTCCCGGCTGTAGGGATAGTCCCACTCGCCGACGAGCGAAGCGGCGGTATGCGGGGCGCCGCGCAGCGGGCTCTGCTCGACCGGCCAGGTGCCGGCGGCAACCTCGTCGATCTCACCCTTGATCGCGATCATCGCGTCGGCGAAGGCGTCGAGCTCTTCGAGGTTCTCACTTTCGGTGGGCTCGACCATCAGCGTCCCGGCGACCGGGAAACTCATGGTCGGGGCGTGGAATCCGTAGTCGGCCAGGCGTTTTGCCACATCGTCGACGGTCACGCCGGTGCGCTTGGTGATCTCGCGCAGATCCAGGATGCACTCGTGGGCGACCATGCCGTTCTCCCCGGTGTAGAGCACCGGGAAATGCGAATCCAGCCGCCGCGCAAGGTAATTGGCCGAGGCGATCGCGGTCAGCGTGGCCCGGCGCAGGCCGTCGGCGCCCATCATCCGGATATAGGCCCAGGTGATCGGCAGGATCGAGGCCGAACCGTACCGCGCCGCGGACACCGCGTGCGAATCCGGCTGCAGCGGATCGCCGGGGAGGTAGGGCGCCAGATGTTCGCGCACCGCGACCGGGCCCACGCCGGGACCTCCGCCGCCGTGCGGGATACAGAAGGTCTTGTGCAGGTTCAGGTGCGAGACGTCGCCGCCGAAGCGCCCCGGGCGGGCAAGTCCCACAAGAGCATTCAGATTCGCGCCGTCGACGTACACCTGTCCGCCCGCATCGTGCACAAGCGCGCACAACTCGGCCACCTCGTGTTCGTACACGCCGTGGGTGGACGGATAGGTGATCATGATGCAGGCCAGCCGATCGGCGTGATCGGCGATCTTGGCGCGCAGATCGTCCAGATCGACGTCGCCGTTGTCCCGGCATTTCACGACCTCCACCCGCAGCCCGGCCATCGCCGCCGACGCGGCGTTGGTGCCGTGCGCACTGGAGGGAATCAGGCAGGTGTCGCGGTGGGTGTCGCCGCGGTCGAGGTGATAGCGGCGGATCGCGAGCAATCCCGCGTACTCGCCCTGACTACCGGCATTGGGCTGCAGGCTCACCCGGTCGTACCCGGTGACCGCGGCCAGCCAGTGCTCGAGATCCTCGATCACCCGCAGCATGCCGGGCGCGTCCTCCAGCGGCGCGTACGGGTGCAGGCGCGCGAAACCGGGCCAGGTGATGGGCTCCATCTCGGCGGTGGCGTTGAGCTTCATGGTGCACGAACCGAGCGGAATCATGCTGCGGTCCAAGGCGATATCCTTGTCCGACAGCTGCCGCAGATACCGCAGCATCGCGGTTTCGGTGTGATAACGGGTGAACGCCGGATGCGTCAGATACGCCGAGGTCCGGGTTTCGATCGAGGGCAGCGTGGCCGTCTCCGGCACCCCGTCGGCGCCGAAGCATTCCAGCACGATCGCCACCTGAGCCTCGGTGGTCGCCTCGTCACAGGCCACCGCCACATGGTCGGCGTCGACGAGACGCAGGTTGATACCGCGCCCCTTCGCCTTGGCGACCACGGCCTCGGCGCCACCGGGCACCGACACCAGGACGGTGTCGAAGAAGCGTTCGTGCACGACCGCGTCGCCGAGCCCGGTGGCGAGCCGCTCGGCGTGACCGTGCACCCGCCGCGCGATCGCGCGCAGCCCGTCGGCGCCGTGGTAGGAGGCATACATCGCGGCCACGATCGCGAGCAGCACCTGCGCGGTGCAGATGTTCGAGGTCGCCTTCTCGCGGCGGATGTGCTGTTCGCGGGTCTGCAGCGCGAGCCGGTAGGCGCGGTCCCCGTCGGCGTCGACCGAAACGCCGACCAGCCGGCCGGGCAGTTGCCGCGCGTGTGCGGTGCGCACCGCGAGATATCCGGCGTGCGGGCCGCCGAAGCCGAGCGGGACACCGAACCGCTGGGTGGTGCCGAAGCATACGTCGGCGCCCTGCTCCCCGGGCGGGGCGATGAGCGTCAGCGCCAGCAGGTCGGCGCCGACCGCGACCAGCGCACCCCGCGCGTGCGCCGCGGCGATCACCGCGGTCGGGTCCGCGATCCGGCCGGAGGCGCCCGGAGTCTGCAGGACCACGCCGAAGAAGTCGCCCTCGGGCAGTTCGCCGGAACTCAGATCCGCCTCGACCAGCGTGATGCCGAGCGGTTCGGCCCGGGTGGTCAGCACGGTTCGGGTCTGCGGGAACAGGTCGGCATCGATGAGCAGGCGCTGGGAGGTGCTCTTGCGGTTGGCGCGCTGCAGCAGCGTCATCGCCTCGGCGGCGGCGGTGGCCTCGTCCAGCATGGAGGCGTTGGCCACCTCCATCCCGGTCAGATCGGAGACCATGGTCTGGAAGTTCAGCAGCGCTTCGAGCCGGCCCTGGCTGATCTCGGGCTGATACGGCGTGTACGCGGTGTACCAGGCGGGGTTTTCCAGCAGGTTGCGGACCAGCACCGGCGGGGTCAGGGTGTCGTAGTAACCGAGGCCGATCATCGACGTGGCGACGGTGTTCGAATGCGCCAGCGCCGCAAGTTCGGTGAGAGCGTCGTGTTCGGAGACCGCGGCCGGCAGCGCGTCCAGTCCGGTCTCGCCGGCGGCGTCCAGAATGCTCGCGGACACGGCACGTGCGGCGAGTTCGTCCATCGACCCGACGCCGACGGTATCGAGGATCCGATCCAGTTCGGTGGTGTCGGGTCCGATGTGGCGGTCGGCGAAACTACGGGTCACGGCAGCTCCAAGGCTCGGGCGGGTCGACCGGCACCCCGGGTGCCACCGTCGACGACTGTCGGCCCTCCCCCTCTGTCGTGGCGCCTGAGAGATTCGGGGTCGCGCGCGATCCCTTTCCCCATGGGCGGGCGGCCCGCATTGTGTGCGGCCGCCGCTTTCCAGAGGCGTCGAACTCCGTACGGTCCCTGATGCCTGAGAGATTGACGGGGAGGTGCTGCTCCTTCGGCGTCCGGGACGAAACCCGGAACTCTCCCGCACGGCGGCGACGCACCCTCAGTCTAAGCGGTGCGCGGTAAACGCCATGTTTCCGACCCAGCTCAGCACGCAGTCGGCTGCATCACATTCGGCGAGCGACGACTATCCGGTCTTGCGGTTCTCGCGTGCCTTGCGCCGGTAGGCCAATTCGTCCTCGGGCCGGTCGCTCGCCTCGTGGGTCTCGGCGCGTTCGGCCGGGAAGTTGGCGATCGCGCCGGTCAGCTCGCGCATGGCCCCGCTGACGGCGATACCGAAGACGCCCTGACCGCCCTGCAGTAAATCGACGACCTCTTCCGGCGAGGAACATTCGTAGACGGTGGTGCCGTCGGAGAACAGCGTGATCCCGGCCAGATCCTCGACCCCGCGGCTGCGCAGATGATCGACGGCGATGCGGATGTTCTGCAGTGAGATCCCGGCGTCGAGCAGCCGCTTGACGATCTTGAGAACCAGGATGTCCTTGAAGGAGTACAGGCGCTGACTGCCGGAACCGGTGGCGCTGCGAATCGAGGGGACGACGAGCCCGGTGCGGGCCCAGTAGTCGAGCTGCCGGTAGGTGATACCGGCCACCTGGCAGGCGCTGGGAACGCGGTAACCGACCAGCTCGTCGGGCACCGTGTCGTCAGGGAACAGCCCTGGCTGCACGACCGCGGTGGGCCGCGGGTCGGGTGCTGGTTGCTGCGGTCGGTCTCCCACTGCTACTCCCTCACTGCATCGCCGAAGAAGAACAACGGCCTAACTGTCGAGGCTACTCTGTCGATTGTCTCGGCAGCACGGGCATGGAGCCAAACTCCGCGTGCGGCGTGTTTCTCACCCTCTACGTGAGGTATAGAGCACAGTCGAGATCACCTGACCGCCATACGCGGTCGCCGGTAACCCGGGCGAGAAGCTCAGCTGTCGGTGGCCTTGAAATCGTCCGGTGACACCGACTCCAGGAACTCCTTGAACTTCTCCACCTCGTCCTCGCGTTCGTCGGGCATCACCAGCCCGGCTTCCTCGAGGACCGGTTCCTCCGCGTAGATCGGGCAACCGACCCGCAAGGCGATAGCTATCGAATCCGACGGACGTGCGGAGATCCGCACGTCGTTGTCGAAGACGAGGTCGGCGTAGAAGGTTCCCTCCTGCAAATCCACGATTCGCACCTCTTTCAAGGTGTGGCCGAGGTCGTGGATCAGGATCTTGATCAGGTCGTGGGTCAGGGGCCGGATCGGGGTCACCCCCTCCTGCTCGAGCACGATGGCGGTCGCCTCGGCCTGACCGATCCAAATGGGCAGATAACGGTCGCCCGACTCTTCACGCAGCAGCAACACGGGCTGGTTCTGGGGCTGCTCGACCCGGATGCCGATCACACGCATTTCACTCATCGCACTGGCCTCCCATACTCGCCGGCCGCCCGCACGAGCCCAGCTGGGCAGGCCGTATCACCGAGTCTAGGCGAAGAATTCAGCCGCCGAGGGAAGCCCGCACCGACGTCTTCACCAAGCTGGTATGCAGCGTCAGCGACAACGCCGCCAACTCGCGTACGGTCTCCTCGGCGCGGGCCCGGGCATCGGCGTCGCGGCTCTTGGCTATCGGCGCGGCGATCTGGGCGATCATGGCCGCCTCCCGGTCCGCTGCCAGCTTGAACGCCCGCAGATGCCGTGCCTCCAAACCGAATTCGCTCATCGCCTGGGCGGTGCGAGCCAAGGTGACGGCCTCGGCGTCGAAGAATCCGGCAGCGCCGGGCGTGATGAGCCCGGCGCGTATCAGTTCGGTGAGAAATTTCTCATCTATCCCGGCCTGCTCCAGCAGATCGGCACGCGTGACGCGCATTTCGTGATCGAGACGCAATTCGTCCGGCGACACCTCGCCGGGCACCACACCCAGCCGCCGGGGCGCCGCGGGGGCGCCCACCGTGCGGGTGGACTCGGGCGCACGCCCCGAGCCGTCCACACCGGCGCCGTCGGCCCGGGCCCGCGCCTCGCGCACACCCAGGGTCGCCGCGCCGCGGTCGATCGCTTCGAGCTGCTCCTTGATCACCTTCAGCGGCAGATACTGATCCCGCTGCGCGGTCAGCACGAATTTCAGCCGCTCGACATCGGCGACCGAGAATCTGCGATATCCCGAAGGCGTGCGCTCCGGGCGGATCAGCCCCTCCGATTCGAGGAAGCGGATCTTGGAAATGGTGATGTCCGGAAAATCCGGACGCAGCAGGTCCAGCACGGAGCCGATCGACATTCCTCCGCGTGTCCATTGCGCTGCGCCAGTCATCAGTGGAATCCGCCTCGGCCGTTATGCGCTCGGCTCGTTGACCTGCGGTCGCGGTCCGGTCAGGAAGACCAGCCGGAACTTGCCGATCTGCACCTCGTCACCGTTCTGCAGCTCCGAGGAATCCACCGGCTCCCGGTTGACGTAGGTGCCGTTCAGGCTGCCCACGTCGACGACCTGGAAGGTGTCCTCGTCCTGCCGGAACTCCGCGTGCCGACGGGACACGGTGACATCGTCGAGAAAGATGTCGCTGTCGGGGTGACGGCCCGCCGACGTGGTGGGCTGATCCAACAGGAACCGCGACCCCGCGTTGGGACCGCGCTTGACCACCAGCAGGGCAGCACCCGCGGGCAGCCCCTCGACCCCTTGCACCGGCTGCTCGCCGGTCTGCTCACCGGAGCGCGACGCGTCGACCTCGTTGAGGAAGTCAGCGCGGAACACCGAAGTCGTTTCGGCCGCGCTCTCCCCGTATCCCGGGTCTTTGTTCTCGCTCACCCTTGCTCTCCTCCTCGAACCGATTTTCCGTACCGGTATCCGGCGCCAATTCCGAGCGCACTGCCCTCACCGTCGCCACCCATCGCGACCGGCTGTCGCGCTGTCAGGTGTCACCGGCAAGTTCCGGCAGAGTTCCCGGCACCGGCCGCCGGCACATCTGTTGGCATTGACCGTACCCTGCTGGGCCGCACCCGTGCAGGTAGAACTGGGAAGGCTGACTCAGCCCTCGATAACTCCTTGGTAACCTGCGGCATCGAGCAATGCACCGAGGGCGGTATCGAGTGCCTCGGCGTCGTCGATCTGCAGCTCGAACATCCATCCGTCGCCGTAGGGATCGGTGTTCAGCGATTCCGGCTCGGAGTCGAGATCTTCGTTCGCCGCAACGACTTTCGCGTTCAGCGGAGCGTAGATCTCCGAGACGCTCTTGGTCGATTCGACCTCGGCGATCGCCTCGCCGGCCGACACCACGGTGTCGACTGCCGGCAGCTGCACGAACACCACATCACCGAGCTGCGACTGCGCGAAATCGGTGATACCGACCCGCACGCGGTTCGGCGCGATCCGCTGCACCCACTCGTGTTCCTCGGTGTAGCGAAGGTCCTCGGGAAGGTTGGTCACAGGCTGATTCCTCTCACGGGGCGTCCTTTCACGGGTGTCGGCCGACCGGCGTTCGGCACAACTCTATCGACCCGTGCCGACACGTCGGATCGCCACACCCGCTACGAAGTTGCTCGCGGCGCAACAGGTATGGTCCGGGCGACGGCGAAGGCCTTGCGCAGATACAGCAGACCCGTCCACACGTAGACCGCCGTACCCCACCACAGCAGCGCCCAGCCGAAGGCCCGGCCGAAACCGGCCGCCGCCCAATCCATCTGGCCGGCCAGCAGCCACGGCAGCGCCGACATCAGCGCGAAGGTGGCCGCCTTGCCGAGGTAGATGACCTCCGGCGGATCGAGGTTGCGGCGGCGATAGATCGGCAGCGTCGCGCTCAGGATCAGGTCGCGGCCGATCAATACGACGACGAACGGCCACGGCAGGATTCCGCGCACCAGCAGGCCGAGCACGGTGGCGATGAGATACAACCGATCCACCAACGGGTCCAGCAGCGCGCCCAGCCGCGAGTACTGATCGAGCAGCCGCGCCAGCTTTCCGTCGAGGTAGTCGGTGACGCCACTGGCGACCAACAGCGCGAACGCCCAGCCGTCGGCATGCAGGACCAGCAGCAGCCAGAGGAAGACCGGCACGCCGATCAGCCGCAGCACACTCAGCACGTTCGGCACGGTGAGAATGCGGTCGGTCTCCGTGCCGACCGCGGCGTCCGCGGACTCGCGCGCGGGCTCCGGGGGCTCGGAGGCCTGATGGTCGGGGCCGGACCCGCCGGCCGGTCGGTTGCTCACGCCTGTTGCTTACCCGAACCGATCCCGCCGCGCCATTCGGGCACGCCGCGACGGGTACGGCGGCACGATAGGTTTACCGGTCGCATCCGCCCGGATGGCACACTAGCGAGTGACACAATGAGTCGTAACCGTTTCATTGTGAACGCGGTGACGAGAGGAAGACATGCCCGACTTCGACTACGACGTGGTGGTGATCGGCTCCGGCTTCGGTGGCAGCGTCAGTGCGCTGCGCCTCACCGAGAAGGGCTATCGGGTGGCCGTTCTGGAATCCGGCCGGCGCTGGCCCGCGGAGGCCATTCCGAATTCGAATTGGAATGTGCGCAAGTCGATCTGGGCGCCGCGCCTGGGCCTGACCGGGCCGCAGCGGATCAGCGTGCTCGGCAAGTGCGCGGTGTTCTCCGCCGCCGGTGTGGGCGGTGGCTCGCTGATCTACGGCAACACCCTCTACGAACCGCTGCCGAACTTCTACACCGACAAGCAGTGGGCCCATATCGCCGACTGGCGCAGTGAACTGTCCCCCTACTACGACCAGGCCAAGCGGATGCTGGGCGTGGCGCCCAACCCGCGCGTCACGCCCGCCGACGAGGTGATCCGTTCCATCGCAGACGATCTCGGCGTGGGTGATACCTATCACCCCACCAACGTCGGCGTGTTCTTCAACGAGGAGCAGCCCGGCGTCGAGGTCGACGACCCCTACTTCGGCGGCGCCGGCCCGCGCCGCAGCGGCTGCATCCACTGCGCGCGCTGCTTCACCGGCTGCCCGCACAACGCCAAGAACACCACCCCCACCAACTACCTGTACCTCGCCGAACAGGCCGGTGCGAAGGTGTTCGAGCTGACCACGGCGACGCGCGTGCGTCCGATGGTGGGCGGCGGCTACGCCATCGAGACGCAGCGCTCGGATCGCTGGGTTCGCAAGGGCCGCAAGACTTTCACCGCCGAACAGGTCGTCTTCGCCGCCGCGGCGCTGGGCACGCAGAAGCTGTTGCACAAGATGCGCGACGACAAGGTGCTGCCGAACCTGTCGCCCCGGCTGGGCGAGCTGACCCGCAGCAACTCCGAGGCCATTCTCAATGTGGTCAGCCGGCAGCGCAGCGATTTCGCCGAGGGCATCGCCATCACGTCCTCGATCCATCCCGAACCCGACACTCACGTCGAGGTCTGCCACTACGGCAAGGGGCAGAACGCGCTGTTCCCGATGTCGGTGCCGATCGTCGACGGCGGCGCGTTCCGGTTCCTGCGCTTCCTGCTGGCCATCGTGCTGCACCCGCTGGTGTTCGCGCGCAGCCTCAACGCCCGTCACGCCTCGGAGAAGTCGGTGATCCTGCTGGTGATGCAGTCGCTGGACAATTCGCTGACCTCGTTCCGCCGCTGGGGGCAGCTGAAGACCAGACAGGGCACCGGACAACCGAATCCGACCTGGATTCCGCTGGCCCACGAGGTCGGCCGCCGGTTCGGGGAGAAGGTCGACGGCGACGTGCACGGCCTGGTCATGGACGTGTTCAACATCCCCGCCACCGCGCACTACATCGGCGGCTGCGTGATCGGCGAAGGACCCGAAAGCGGTGTGGTGGACCCGTATCAGCGGGTATTCGGCCATCCCGGACTGCATATCGCCGACGGATCCGCGGTCACCGCGAACCTCGGGGTGAACCCGTCGCTGACGATCACCGCGCAGGCCGAACGCGCGATGGCGTTCTGGCCCAACAAGGGTGAACCCGATCCGCGACCGGAACTGGGCGCGGGCTACCGCCGCATCGACCCGGTCGCCCCCCACTACGCCACCGTGCCCGATACCGCGCCCGGCGCGCTGCGGCTGCCCATCGCGCCGATCGATCCCGCGCCCGCCCAGCGCTGACGGTCTGCATACCGGGCGCCTTCGCCACTGCCCCGACGGGCGGCGAAGGCACGCGATATGCCGACACCGGCGCGTCGAAGTCTCCCCCGGACCCGTAGTGCCCCTTATGCTTTCCGGTATCGAGTGTCGACGGAAGGGCGGTCGCCAATGCTCGTGCGAGTGCAGAACGCGGCCGGGACCCTGGCCGAGCGGGTCCTCATCGACTGGTTGCGTACCTGGAAGGGGCCGGGTGACCCGCAGGGTGTGGCAACGGTCAACTGCAGTCTGTTCTACGCCGACCGGCTGCATCAGTTCGATGCGGTGATCTGGACGCCGACCACCTGCGTGGTGATCGAGGCCGAGGCCTTGGTCGAGCGGGTGAGCGGCGACCTCGAGGTCCCGTTGAACGGGCCGTGGCGGGTCGGCGGGCACGTGGTGAGTTTCGAGGGCGGCGATCGCGGCACACCGCTGGACCGCTCCCGCGAGCACACCCACGCCCTGCAGAACTGGCTGGCCGAACGCGGCCTGGGCCAGCGCGTGGTGCAGGGCGTGGTCGTGGTGGTGCCGCCACACGGGGCCCAGCCGACGATCCGCCAGTTGTGGAACGATCCCGGCTTCCAGGTGGTGCTCGGCGACGATCCCCGGCGGCTGGCCGATTGCCTGACCGCGCTCACCTCGCAGGGCCGGGCGCAGTGGACGGTCAACGAGGTCGCGCTGACCTTCCGCGGATTGGGCATTCTGCCGTATCTGCCCGCCCCGCAGGATCTCGTCGCCGAGGGTTTCGGCGGACCGGTGGACACCACGCTGTGGTACGGCGGCCCGCAACAGGCGCAGGCGGAAGCGTTTCTGGAGGAACAGGCCCACGCCGATCAGTCCTACGGGCGCCCCGTCGCGATCACGATGCCCTGGTACAGCCCGTGGAACCTGTATCCGAAGGAGGCGGACCGCATCGATCCCGGCCGGGCGGTGCTGCGCATCCTGCTCGCGATCGGCATGCTCGTCGGCGCCGCCTGGGTGGTCTGGTTCGTGATCTCGCTGGTCCTGAACTTCGGCCCCGGCTGAGCCGGACCGGCGGCGCCCGCCGCGGGCATCCCTCAGGCCGCGGGCGTGCCCGCCGTACGATCGCTGTCCCCTGCGGCATCCTCGCCCGACTCCGCCTGTGCGCCGGCGCCGGACTCGCCGGCGGCCTCCACCCGAAGCGGCCGGGTCTCCAACCGCATGCGCAGTGCCGTCGTCACCGCCCAGCAGGCGGTCACCGCTCCGACGGCGAACGCGGCGCCGCCGACGACATCGGTCGGATAGTGATAGCCGAGACCCACCATGCCCACCGCCACGGCCGCCAGCGCGAGTGCGGCGACCATGCCGAGGACGAGGCGCAAGCGCACGGTGGCGGCGACGAGCAGCAAACCCGTTGCGATGGCGACGAATTGGACCGTGTGCCCACTCGGGTAGGCGAGATAGTGCTGTAAATGCCTGTCCCACAGCGGTTTCAAAGCCCAGGTGTTGATCGCGACCACCAGCTCCGGGACGAGCACCAGAAATCCGGCACCCCACCAGTCGCGCCGGCGGGCGCAGTAGAGCACACCGATCAGCAACAGCGGCAACACGATATAGGCGTCGCTCGGCACCACCAGCGCATCGTAGACGCCACGATGCGCGTCCAACCCCTCGTGCACGCGATCGCCGATCGCGCGATCGAACGCCGTCGGCCCCCCGCCGGCGGGGAAGCTCAGCGGAACCGTCACGGTGATCAGCAGGCCGATCAGGGTGACGGCGGCGGCAACGACATACGCTCGATTTCGAGCGACCGGCGGTGGAGCGGGCACCTGTCGACCATAGCCGCGTCCGGCTACCGCCCCACCGTCACGGGCCGCCGATATCGAGCGTGGATTCACGCGCCCTGATGCACGCTCGCGTCGTCGAGCATCGCCGCGCGCAGCATGGCCTCGGGCACGCCGAGCGCTTCGACGAGTGTGACCGACTCCGGCCGCAACCGGTCCACGAGTTCGTTGACACCGCGGCGCACCGACTTGGCCCGATCCACCGACATGAAGCGGTGCATGATGTACCAGGCCTGATTCTGTTCGATGGTGGAGTACACGAACAGATCGCAGACGGTGTCGGCCAGCGCTCGCGCGTCGGGATCCTCGATATCGGCGATGCCCTCGATGAACGCCTCCAGCACCAGCCGGTCGATATGCGCCTCACCGGCGGCGAGGATGTGGTCCTGTGCGTTGTTGAACGCCTCGAACGGCCCGGTCTCCTCGGCCCGCGCGCGCAGCCGGTGCGCGGCGGTGCGGGTCAGATAGTCCTCGCGGTCGGCGAACAGCTGCAGCTGCACCGAACGCCGGGACAGATCGCCCTCGTCGACGCCGTCGTCGGAGCGGTCGCGCAGGCGCTGGATGAGCTGGCGCACACCCGAGGTCTCACGCACCACGTCGCGGGCCATGGTGGCCGCGAATTTCACCCAGCCGAGCGCGTCGAGATCGCGCACCTCGTCCGAGTAGGCGGTGAGCAGCTCCTTGGCCACCAGCTGGGTCAGCACCACGTTGTCACCTTCGAAGGTGGTGAACACGTCGGTGTCGGCCTTCAGGGTGACCAGCCGGTTCTCGGTGAGATAGCCTGCGCCGCCGCAGCATTCGCGACATTCCTGGATGGATCGGGTGGCGTGGCGGGTCTGGGCGACCTTCAGGCCGGCGGCCCGCTTCTCCAGCGCGCGCTGCGCCTCCGGGTCCAGATTCTGCCCGGTCTGCACCAGGTGCATGCGCCGCACCAGATCGTTCTGGGCGAACGCCAGCGCGAACGCCCGCGCGACATGCGGGAACAGCCGGCGCTGATGGCTGCGATAGTCCAGCAGCAGGATTTCGCTGCCGTCGTCCGGATCGGAGAACTGGCGGCGCTTGTCGCCGTAGCGCAGCGCGATACTCAACGCCACCCGCGCACCGGCGGCGGCCGCGCCGCCGACACTGATCCGTCCGCGCACCAGTGTGCCCAGCGTGGTGAAGAACCGGCGGCTCGGGTTCTCGATATCGGAGCGGTAGGTCCCGTCGGGTTCGACGTCGGCGTAGCGGTTGAGCAGGTTCTCCCGCGGGATCCGGACGTGGTCGAATTCGATGCGACCGTTGTCGACGCCGGGCAGACCGCCCTTGAGACCGCAGTCCGAGGTGGTGACCCCGGGCAGGTCGTTGCCCTCCTCGTCGCGGATCGGGACGAGGAAGCAGTGCACGCCCTTGCTCTCGCCGCCGGTGATCAGCTGGGCGAAGACGGCCGCCATCCGGGCGTGTTCGGCGGCGCCGCCGATGTAGTCCTTGCGGGCGGAGGCGGTCGGGCTGTGCACCACGAACTCACCGGTCGCCGGGTCGTAGGTGGCGGTGGTCTCCAGATTCGCCACGTCGCTGCCGTGCCCGGATTCGGTCATCGCGAAACAGCCGAGCAGATCCAGCGACAGCAGCCGTTTGACGATGTCGGTGTGGCGGTCGGTGCCGAGGTTTTCCACCGCGCCGCCGAACAGACCCCACTGCACGCCGGCCTTCACCCACAGCGACAGATCGGTGTAGGCGAGCATCTCCAGGCCGGTCACGGCCCCGCCGGGATCGCCGGTGCCACCGTGCTCCATACTGAAACCTTTTTCCGCATAACCGAATTCGGCGATGAGGCGCATCTGGTCCAGTACTCGCGCGCGAGCCTGGCGGTAGTCGAGGTAGGGATCACCGAACAACCGGTCGTCGACCAACTGCCTTCGCGCCTGTTCGCGGACCTCGCGCCACGGGCCGTCGAGCGCGGCCCGCAGATGGTCGGCGGTCGACTTCCCGTTCTTCGATATCCCGGTGCTCGATGTCCCGGCCTCCGACTGCGCGGAGTCCGATCTCACGGAATCTGCTGCTTCAGTACCCGTAGCCGTATCGGTGCCCATGGTTATCGACTGTAGCGGGACTGGGAAGCACCGACGATAACCAGCGGTTTGCTCTATTCGCCGCTTCCGGCGGCGTGAGGGAGCTGACCCCGGGCCGCGCGGCGACTCCGGCTACCGTGTGCAGTGTGACAGATGAGTTGGAGCCCGAACTCGTCCGCACGGGGCCGGAAACCCGGCCGAGTTCGTTGTGGCATCGGGCGATGGGAGCGGTAACCGATCGGCTGGTCGCCCAGCGGCGCGCCACGGTGGACTCGGTGGTCGAGGCACCGGCCCCGCTGAAGCCGATCGATCTCACCGACGACGCCGCGGTAACCGAGGTGCTCGACCTGGCCGAGCGAGTCGGCGAGGTGGTGCTCGCGTCGGGCACCGCCGTGACCGACACCAGCACACAGGTCGAATTCATCGCCGCGACATACGGTTTGGCGCAGTGCGATATCGATGTGACCTACAACTCGATTCGCATCTCCGCCGATCGGGGTCCGTCGCTGCCGCCCGCCAGCACCATGCGGGTGGTGCAGTACCGCTCGCTGGACTTCACTCGCCTGTCGGCCGTCGACCGCCTCACCCGGCGGATCCGCCGCGAGGTGGTGCCGCCTCAGGAGGCGCACGCCGCCCTCGACGCGATCACCACCGCCCCGCACCCCTACAACCGGTGGGTCGCCACCTTCGGCTGGTCGTTGCTGGCCGCGTCCATCGCGCTGTTGCTGGGTGGTGGCGTGCTGGTCGCGGCCGTGAGTTTCGCCACGACGTTGCTGATCGACCGATGCAACCGCGAGCTGAACAAGCGCGGCCTGCCCTTCTTCTTCCAGAACATGATGGGCGGCATCATCGCGACCCTGCCCGCAATACTGCTGCAGACCTTCGCCGAGGGGTTGGAGACCAATCCCAGCGTGATCGTCGCGGCCGGGATCACCGTGCTGCTCAGTGGTTTACAGCTGGTCGGTGCGGTCGAGGACGCGATCACCGGCGCACCGATCACGGCCGCCGCCCGCATGCTGGAAGTGCTGGTCATGACCGGTGCGATCATCGGCGGGGTCGGTTTGGCACTGCGCGGAGCGCAAGCCTTCGGCGCCCAGGTGCCGCCGATCGACATGTCGCCGTCCTACGACATCACCAATCTGCCGTTGAAGATCACCGCCGGTGCGGTGGCGGCGGCGGCGTTCGCGCTCGCCTGTTATGCCGAGCGCCGGGCCCTCGCCGTCGCCGCCATCAGCGGTGCGGGGATCACCGTGTGCTACCTGTTCGTGCAGCACGCCGGTTTCGGGCCGGTGATCGCGGCCGCGGTCTCGGCGACCGCGATCGGTCTCGCCGGTGGTCTGCTGGCCCGCCGCGCGGTGACGCCCCCGCTGGTCGTCGCCATCGCGGGCATCACTCCGCTGCTTCCCGGTCTCAAGGTCTATCGCGGCCTGTTCGCCCTGATCAACGACGATCTGCTGGTCGGGCTGAATCAGATGTTCGCCGCGCTGGTGGTCGGCTGTGCCCTCGGCGGCGGTATCACGCTCGGCGAGTGGTTCGCACGGTGGCTGCGCCGGCCGCGGATCCTGCGGCGGGTCACCGGGGTGCGCCCCGACGACTTCACCTGAGACCGCCGGGTTCGCGGCCCGGGATGCCTCAGGCCGCGAACCCGATGGAGCGGGCCAGATCGGCCAGCGTCGCATCGAACAGCGCATCAGGGTTGCCGACCGGCATCGGGTAGTTGCCGAAGACTTCGAGGGTGACATGCCCGTACAGCCGAGCCCAGAACTGGATCATCAGATAGGTGACACCCAGGTCCAGCTTCTCGGCCGGGAATTTCTGCCCCGATTCGGCGAGCACGGTGAGCAGTTCGGTCTGGAATCCGATGAGGTCTTCGCGCAGCGCGTGCGGGATCACATCGGTCGGCGGGGTGACGATGTCGTAGGTGGTCAGCAGCCGGCCCGCGGCCTCCAGGAAGATGCGGCCGAACGGTTCGTCGAATTGCCGCATGGCGCTGGCCGACCCCCCGGCCGGCGAGGCGAAGACGAGCGTGAACTCGTGGGCGTGAGCCAGGGCCCACTGCCGGAAACCCTTGCAGATGGCGAACAGCTGGACCATGCCGTCCTCGGGCAACTCGGCCACCTGTTCGGCGAGCTCCTGGGCCAGGTCGGCGCAGATATCGCTGCGCAGCGCACCCACCAGGTCGTCGCGGGAGGCGTAGTACCGATACAACGCGGGTGCGGTGATACCCAGCTCACGCGCGATGGCGCGCAGGGTCACCGCCTCGGGTCCCTGCTCCACCAGGAGCGTGCGGGCCACGCGCCGGATGTCGGCGTCGCTGACCGCGGGCATCCGGCCCCGTCGTGCGGCTGTCATGCGTCGTCCTTCGTCGCATGCGCACCGGCCCCGACGTCACGGGTACGTCGAGGCCGGTACGCACGCTGTGTCCTGGGCCGCCGGAGACCGGGGACGCCGAGGGCGCTGCCCCGGCGGCCGCGGCGCTCACTCGTAGGCGACCTGCCAGCTCTTGATTCCGTTCAACCAGCCCGAGCGTAGCCGGACCGGCTCGGAAACCTCACGCAGGTTGGGCATCACGTCGGCGATGGCGTTGAAGATCAGATCCAGCTGCAGCCGGGCCAGGTTGGCGCCGACGCAGTAGTGGGTGCCGGTGCCGCCGAAACCCACGTGCGGGTTCGGGTTTCGCATGATGTCGAAGTCGAACGGCTTGTCGAAACGTTCCTCGTCGAAGTTCGCCGAGGAGTAGAACAGGCCGACCCGCTGGCCCTTCTTGATGGCCTGACCGCCGATTTCGGTGTCCGACAACGCGGTTCGCTGGAACGCGATGACCGGGGTCGCCCAGCGCACGATCTCGTCGGGCGCGGTGCGCGGCCGCTCGGCCTTGTAGAGCTCCCACTGCGCCGGGTTGTCCACGAAGGCCTTCATGCCGTGGGTGGTGGCGTTGCGCGTGGTCTCGTTACCGGCCACGGCCAGCAGGATGACGAACCACGCGAACTCCTCCGAGCCCAGCGCCTCACCCTCGATATCGGCGTTGAGCAGCTGGGAGACGATGTCGTCGGCCGGGCATTTGCGCTTCTCCTCGGCGAGGTTCCACGCGTAGCCCATGACCTGGGCGTTGGCCATCTTGTAGCTGTCGGCGTACTCGGGGTCGTCGTAGCCCATCATCTGGTTGGACCACTCGAACAGCTTGACGCGATCCTCCTGCGGCACGCCGAGCAGTTCGGCGATGGCCTGCAGCGGCAGCTCACAGGCCACCTGCTGGACGAAGTCGCCGCCGCCGGTCTTCTTCGCCTCGTGCACGATCCGCTCGGCCCGCTCGCGCAGCGCGGCCCGCAGGCTCTCCACCGCACGCGGGGTGAAGCCGCGCGAAATGATGCGGCGCAGCTTGTCGTGCGCCGGCGGATCGGTGTTGACCAGCATGGCCCGCTGGATCTCGATCTCCTCGCGGGTGATGTCGCCCTTGAAACGGATCACCGCGGTGTTCTCGTGGGTGGAGAAGACCTCGGAGTTCTTCGAGATCTCCTTGATGTCGTCGAGCCGGCTCACCACCCAGTAGCCGCCGTCGTCGAATCCACTCACTCCGTTGGGCTGGTCGACCCACCACACCGGGGCGGTGCGGCGCAGTTCGGCCCATTCGGCCACGGGCAGGCGCTGCGACAGCAGATCGGGGTCGGTGAAATCGAAATCGTGACTGATGGACGGCAGAGACGGCGCGGACACGGTACCTCCTTTGGAACACGTTCCTATGGAGTGAACCACACCACACCCGTTTTGTGAACACCTATTAGTAAATAATGTTCACGTGCTTGTTCCGGCGCGCGAGCAAACGGCTGGCAAGATATTTGACCAGCATGGACAGCGTCCGGGCCGGCTCCGAGGGGGGACGGGGCCGGCCCGGACGAGCGCTCAATCCAGCTGCAGTTGCGGAGAATACAGCTCCAGCCAGGTGTGCAGATCGATGATGCGGTCCAATCCGGCGCGCACGGCGCTGTCGATGCCCGCCGGGTCGAGGGCAACCGCCCGCTGCAGCCACTGCCGGTCGATGAGGTCGAACAGCCGTGAATCACTCTCGGCGAGAACATGTTTCGCCTGCTGCTGCAGCACCGCCGCGTAGCCCGGATCCTGCGTCGACGGGTACGGGCTCTTGACGCGCCGCACGACCGATTCCGGCAGCACATGCTCGGCCGCATGCCGCAGCAGGCTCTTCTCCCGGCCGTCGAACGTCTTCAGCGACCACGGGGTGTTGTAGACGTATTCGACCAGGCGGTGGTCGCAGAACGGCACCCGCACCTCGAGGCCGACCGCCATCGACGCGCGGTCCTTACGGTCGAGCAACGTGCGCACGAACCGGGTCAGGTGCAGGTGGCAAACAGTCCGCATCCGGTGCTCGACCTCGGATTCGCCGTCGAGGTGCTCGACCTCGGCCACCGCCGCGCTGTATTGGTCGGCGACGAACTCCTCGAGCCGGAGCCGTTCACGCAGGGCCGGGTTCAGGATCTGCCAGCGGGAGTCGCCGGTCAGGGCGCTGTTGAACGCGAGCCACGGAAAGTTGTCCTCCTTCAGTGCCACCTCGTCGTGGAACCAGCGATACCCGCCGAACACCTCGTCGGCCGACTCCCCCGACAGCGCCACGGTCGATTGCTGCCGGATCGCCGCGAACAGCAGATACAGCGAGGTGTCCATATCGCCGAAACCGACAGGGATGTCGCGGGCGGTGACGACCGCGCGCCGCGCCGCCGGATCGGCCAGATCCGCCGGATTCAACATCACGTCGCGATGGGCCGAGCGCACAAGGGCTGCCACCTCCCGCACGAACGGCGAATCCGGGGTGTCGCGCATCTCGTCGGGAACGAAGTTCTGCTCCTGGTTGGCGAAATCCACCGAGAACGTGCGCAATTGCTCGCCGTCGCGGGCGAGCCGGGTCGCGGCCAGGCCGGTGATCGCGCTCGAGTCCAGTCCGCCCGAGAGCAGCACGCAGCGCGGCACATCGGAGATGAGCTGGCGATCGACGATGTCGGTCAGCAGCTCACGCACCCGGGCGACGGTCCGTTCCTGGCTGTCGGTGTGCTCGACGGCATGCAGCCGCCAGTAGGTGCGGGTGCGAATTCCGTTGCGGTCCACCGTGACCAGCGTGCCCGGCAGCACCTCTTCCATCCCCTTCCACAGCGACCAACCGGGCTGTTTGGTCATGGCGAACAGCTCGCGCAGACCGTCCAGGTCGACGGTCGCGGCCGCCAGCGGGTTGGCGAGGATGGCCTTCGGCTCGGAGCCGAACAGCACACCGTCGGGGGTCGGGTAGTAGTAGAACGGTTTGATCCCCATCCGGTCGCGCACCATCACCAGCTTCTGGTCGCGCTGGTCCCAGATCGCGAAGGCGTACATGCCGTTGAGGTGGTCGACGACGGACTCACCCCATTGCAGATAGCCGTGCAATACCACCTCGGTGTCGCTGTCGGTGTCGAAGCGGTGCCCGAGTCCGCGCAGCTCCTCGCGCAGTTCACGGAAGTTGTAGGCCTCCCCCGAGTACACCATCGCTACGTCGCCGGCCGGGGTCGGTACGGTCATCGGCTGCGTCCCGCCCGGCAGGTCGATGATGGCCAGTCGCCGATGCCCCAGTGCCGCGTGTGTACGAACGAAGGTGCCCCGCCCGTCCGGCCCGCGACAGGCCATGGTTTCGGTCATCGCATCGACAACCCCCTGCTGCCGGGTGAGGTCGTCCGAGAACGCCACCCAGCCCGCGATTCCGCACATTCCGCCGCCTCTCAATAGTTAATTAGCTTAGGGAACTATCCGTAAAACCGTTGTAACACAAGGAGTCTCGCGCGCGCCACCACGCGCCCGACTTGTCCGAGCTTGTCCGAACTCGTCGCGTTCGCCCGAATAGTTCGGTTCGCCCGCGGCGAGCGAACGCCCGGAAATCACCGGTTACGCCGCACCGGAGTGCCCCGATCGAACGCGCCACCACCCCTATCGTCACCCCGCCCCTGCTTCCGCTACCGGCCGGGTTGCCCTCCAGTAGCCCAACGGGAAAAGGAGAGCCGAGGGTTCACCGTCTCGACGTCGGCGACCGCCATCACCGAATTCAGGGCAAGGAAGTCGAAATGCTCTGTCGACGGCGCAATTACGACGTCGGCACCGGCCGCTCGAACCTGATCGGCGAGCGGTAGCCGACTCGTCTCCGGCGCCCACACCAGCCGATAGCCCAGCCGCACCGCCAGCCGCCGTACCTGAGCGATATCCCAGTCGAGACACGGCGACTCCGGATGCACCCACCCCAGCGCGACCGGGCGCGCATCCCTCACGACCGCCGATCCCCGGCGACGCACCTCGCCACGCAGCGGAAGGCGCACCAGCACGACAGTCAACACGAGCAACCCCACGGTGAGCAGGAACAACACCCACATCGCACACACCCCTCGCTGTTCGGTTCGGAATCCCCCGGCGCCCGGAACCGAAGCTCCCGGCGCCGGAACTACGGACAGATTCGCGCAGACCACCGCCGCCGGGCGACGACGAAAACGGCGTCAATCGGCACACAAACGGGGCGACATTCAGGCGTCATTCCTCTACGGTGGGCGCATGGGAACGCCGAACGTCGCCTTGCGCGCCGCCCGCACGGCACGACTGCTGAGCCAGGACGATCTCGCCCGCATGCTGCGCGAGGCCGGATGCGTCAGCGCGACGAAACGACTCGTCCAGCGATGGGAATCCGGCGCGACCGCCAACCCCCGCCCGTCGCATGCGCGCGCCTTGGAACAGGTGATGCGCCTGCCCATCGAAAGCCTCGGATTCGGCGCCGTGATGGCCGGACGCAGCCTGTCCGGCGACGACACGGCCGGCCACGAAGTCCACTCAGCCATCGGTGACGTCCCCCGGGAACGCCATCCCGGCCAGTCCGCACCGCAGCCCAATTCCGGCACATACTCCGGAATCTGGTTGTCCCGCTACGAGTTCTACTCCTCCGGCCGCGAGCAGACTTTCACCTCGTCGCATTACGTCGTCGTGCTCCAGCACGAACAGCGGCTCACCGTCCGCAGCCTGCCGAAGTCGGCGGCGGGCACACTCGAACTCGACCTCACCCTCGACGGGCATATCGCGACGGGCACCTGGTCGGAAGCCACGGCCCCCAGCGGCTACTACAAAGGCGCGCGGTATTTCGGGGCGATCCAACTGCTGTCCGAACTGACGGCGACCCGGCTAGCAGGCAAATGGGTGGGGTTCGGCAAGAACTTCGACGTGAACGTGGGCCCGTGGGAGCTGGTCCTGCAAGACCGATCGACATCGAAAGCCACGATCGAGAAGTTCGACCGCCCGCCCCAAAGCGATTGACCTACAAGGGTTCTGCCGCGCCACCAGCATCGCATGTTCGCCGTGCTCGAGCGGGAAGACCGCGCCCACGAACGATCCACGTCCGAGGCCGGGACCGCCCGCAGACCCGCAGGGAACCGGTCGGGGCGGTTGTGCTGAACTTTTCGTGCAAACCTCCACCAGACTGCGAGAAAACTCGCAAAGTCGGCGAGGTTTGCACGATTTGTTCACCCCGTCCGCCGCCGGCGACGAAACGGCAGTTCATCGACATCCACCGGTCGCCGCGTACACGGCCGCGCGTGGGTTTCTCGTCCGAAAGTTTGATTCCGTCACGCTTGTCGACCGGTATCGTCGGAGGCGAAGTTAGGTTACCCATACTTGTCGCCCCACGAAGCGAGGAAATCTCCGATCATGCCGGACGCCACCTCCACCGAGCAGCCCGTGCCGTTCTCCGCGCAGATCCGCTCCGCCACCGCCGAACAGCACGAACGCGCCGAGAACTCCACCTTCATGAGCGACATGCTGGGCGGCGCCCTGGACGTCCGGGCGTTCTATCGCTACACCGGCCAGCTCTGGCACATCTACCGGGCGCTCGAGGCGCACTGGGACACCCTCGCCGACGATCCGGTCGCCGGTCCGTTCATCCGGCCCGAACTCGCGCGCCTGGCGCATCTCGAGGACGATCTGGCGCATCTGGGCGGCCCGCAGTGGCGCGACGACATCGACGCGCTGCCCGCCACCGCCGAGTACGCCGCCCGCATCACCGAGTGCGCGCTGACCTGGCCGGCGGGATATGTGGCCCACCACTACACCCGCTATCTGGGTGATCTGTCCGGCGGTCAGGTCATTCGGGGCACCGCGGCGAAGCTGTGGCAGCTGCCCAAGCGTGGCGACGGGGTGCGCTTCTACGTGTTCGATCAGATCGCGAACCCGGCCGCTTTCAAGCGCGGCTACCGCACCCTGCTCGACGAACTGGCCGTCGACGATCTGGAGAAGCAGCGAGTACTCGGCGAGTGCCGGCGCGCCTTCGATCTCAACAGTGCCGTATTCGCGGATCTGGCAAGCGAATTCCCGGTCCGCCGCGAAGGCTGAACCGACCTCCGACGCTCTTGGACAATCGACCGGAAGGTTGCCAATAAGTAGCCGGGTGCGTCTCCGAGTTACATCAAAATCGTTGTTACACATACCGATCGGCGCTCCCACGTGGTGACAAGTCCCACACCACAGGGGGCGCCGTTTGGTTGCGGGCACAACTCGCCGCCAGCTAAAGTTACTCACCAGTTAGGCACACAGGGGTTCCTACAGCGACCTCGATTCTGATAGAGGCCGATTCGTTCAGTCCGCATCCACCGACGCATGTCGGACGAACAACGTTGTGCGACAACATGTTCGACATGCAAGGAGGGGTTATGGCCACCTATATCGTGACCGGTGGAACGGGTTTTCTGGGACGTCGCGTGGTGGAGGGATTGCTCACCTCCGATTCCGATGCCGTGGTGCACGTGCTCGTACGCGAGGCCTCGGCGGCCAAACTGGCCGAACTCGCGGCCCGATGGAATGCCACCGACCGGGTGTTTCCGCTGGTCGGAGACCTGACGGCCGAGGGGCTGGGGCTGGTGGACGAACCGCCGGCCGCACAGCATGTGGTGCATCTGGGCGCGGTCTACGACATGACCGCCGATGAGGAATCCGCCTACGCGGCGAATGTGAACGGCACCCGCGCGGTGATCGCGCTCGCCACCGAACTGGATGCGATGCTGCACCACGTGTCGTCGGTGGCGGTGGCCGGTGACCATCGCGGCAAATTCTTCGAAGACGATTTCGACCTCGGCCAGAATCTCGAATCTCCTTACCACCGAACGAAATTCGCCGCCGAGCGACTGGTCCGCGAAAGCGCGGGGCTGCGCTGGCGGGTGTATCGCCCGGCCATCGTGGTCGGCGATTCCCGCACCGGCGAGATGGACAAGATCGACGGTCCGTACTACTTCTTCCCCGCGATCGCGCGGCTGGCCGCGCTCCCGGGCGGGCTGCCGCTGCCGCTGCCGGATCTCGGCGCGACCAATATCGTCCCGGTCGACTACGTCGCCCAGGCCATGGTCGAGCTCATCGGCCGCCCGGGGCTGAACAAGCGCACCTTCCACCTGGTCAACCCGCGTCCGCAGCCGTTCACCGAAATCTACGGCGCGCTGTCGCGAGCAGCCGGCGCACCCGGCGGCTTGGGCCCGGTGCCGGGCAGCCACACCGCAATGGCAACGCTGAACCGGCTGCCCGGTGTCACCGCGGCGCGCGATTTCCTGTTGAGCCAGTTCGGCATTCCCGCCGAGGTCGCCCCGCACACCTCGTTCGCGTCGGAATTCGTTTCCGATTCCACCCGGGCGCTGCTGCGCCGCACCGATCTCGAGGTCCCCGCCTTCGACACCTACGCCGAGAATCTGTGGCGGTACTGGCGCGCCCACCTGGATCCCGACCGGGCGCGCCGCCACGGCGGCGGCGACCGGCTGCGCGACCGCATCGTGCTCATCACCGGCGCTTCCTCCGGGATCGGCCTGGCGACCGCGCACGCGGTGGCGCAGCGCGGCGCGACGGTGCTGATGGTGGCGCGCGGGGTCGACGAGCTCGAGGCGGCGGCCGCCCAGGTGCGCGAGCAGGGCGGCGACGCCTACAGCTATTCGTGCGACATCACCGACGAGAAGGCGGTCGAACTGCTGGTCAAGCAGGTGCTCGCCGACCATCACCATGTCGACTACGTGGTGAACAACGCCGGGCGTTCGATCCGCCGCTCGGTGCTGAACTCCACCGACCGCATGCACGACTTCGAGCGGACGATGGCCGTCAACTACTTCGGAGCGGTGCGGCTGATCCTGGCGCTGCTGCCGGCGATGCGGGAGCGCCGATTCGGCCACGTGGTCAACATCTCCTCGATCGCGGTGCAGACCAAACTGCCGCGCTTCGCCGCGTACGTGGCGAGCAAATCGGCACTGGACACCTTCAGCGAGATCGCGGCGGTCGAGAACGCCGACGCCGGCATCACCTTCACCTCGGTGCGGATGCCGTTGGTGCGCACGCCGATGATCGCCCCGACCGAGATGTACCGGTCACTGCCGGTGCACAGCCCTGAACAGGCGGCGGCGATCGTGGTGCGCGCACTCGAGGAGCGGCCCGCGCGCATCGACACTCCGATCGGCACCTTCGCCCAGGTTATCGACACGGTCATGCCCTCGGTGAAGAAGGCCATTCTGCACCAAGGCTTCCGGCGGACGGGCGAATCCACCGCGGCCAAGCACGGCCGCGCCGCCGCCGATACGGGCGAGACCGGCGGCCGCAGTCCGCTGCTCGCGCTCGCGCCGGTGGTGCAGCCGCTGATGGGTTTGCCCACCCCCGCGGCTCGTATCGTCAACCGGCTGCCCGGCCTGCACTGGTGATCCGCACCTACCACCGGACCCGGTGTCCGGTGGTAGGTTTCGCCGGTGAAACGCAGGCTTCTGCTCGGCGGCGCGATCGTCGTCGTCCTCGCGGCAGTGCTGTCGATCGGCACCTACGTCCTGATGAATTCGCGGACCTTCCAGGTCGCCGGCCGCTTGGTCCACCGCGTCGACACCAGCGCAAAGGTCGTCGCGCTGACCATCGACGACGGCCCCACCGACCGCACCCCCGCGATTCTGGAAACCCTTGCCGCCGAACATGTTCCGGCCACGTTCTACCTCGTCGGCCGCGACCTGGCGGCCCATCGCGACTACGGGGCGCAGATCGCGGCGGCCGGGCACGAGCTCGGTAACCACAGCTACACCCACCGGCGGCTGGTCTTCGTCACCCCGGCCACGGTCCGCGACGAGGTCGAGCGCACCGACGCCGAAATCGAGCGCACCGGATACCACGGCCCGGTGACCTTCCGCCCGCCCTACGGAAAGAAGCTGGTCGCACTCCCCTGGTATCTGTCGCACCACGACCGCACCACCGTGATGTGGGATGTCGAATCCGATTCCGCCGGTGGGGCGAGCACCGATGCCATAGTCTCGAAGACGGTGAACCGCGCCCGGCCGGGTTCGATCATTCTGTTGCATGCGATGTACCAGTCGGCCGCGGCGGCAGCGATTCCGCGCATCGTCGCGGAACTCCGTTCGCGCGGTTACGGTTTCGTGACCGTCTCGCAACTGATCGCTGGCACGAAACCCACCGGAATGTGACCGAACTCCCCGGCCATTTCGGCCAAAACTAGAACGTGTTCTAATAGTCTGTAGGTATGGAGCGACTGACCGGGCTGGATGCCAGCTTTCTGTACCTGGAGACCGACACCCAACTACTGCACGTGTGCGCGCTGCTGATTCTCGACCCGCCCGCCGACGGGACCGACTACGAATTCACCGCGCTGAAGGAGGAACTGGGCCGCCGCCTGCACCTGATCCCCTCCATGCGCCGCCGCGTCCATCGGGTCCCGTTCGACCTCGACCACCCGGTCTGGGTCACCGATAACGACTTCGACCTCGACCGGCACGTCCGCCGCCTCGGGCTGCCCTCCCCCGGCGGCCCGAAGGAACTGGCCGAACTCGTCGGCGACATCGCCGCGCAGCCGATGGACCGCGCCCGGCCGCTGTGGGAGATGTGGGTGATCGAGGGCCTGGCCGACGGCAAGGTCGCCGTGGTGTCGAAATACCATCACGCCGCCGTCGACGGCGTCACCGGCGCCAACATGATGGCCTATCTGTGCGATGCCGAGCCGGGTGTGCACTACCCCGATCCGCCGGCCGAGACCGACACGAAGTCCGCCGAACCCAACGATCTCGCCCTCGCGGCCGAAGGGCTGGTGCGGATGCCGGCGAAACTCGGCGTGGTCGGCATGGTGCCCAAGACGCTGGGCAAGCTCGGCGGGATGGTGCAGCGCAGGCGTGCCGACAAACAGGGCATGGCAATTCCGTTCACCGCGCCGCGCACGCCGTTCAACCGCACCATCACCCGTCATCGCAGCGTCGCCTTCACCACCGCCCCGCTCGCCGATATCAAGGAGATCCGGGCGGCGTTCGGCGTGAAAATCAACGATGTCGTCCTCACCGTCATCGCGGGGGCGCTCCGGCAATACCTGAGCGAACACGACGAATTACCGGACACCTCGCTGATCGCCTCGGTGCCCGTCTCCACCCACGAGACGACACGGCACGAACGCGGCGTCAACAAGGTGTCGACGCTGTTCGCCCAGCTCTACACCGACGTCGAGGATCCGGTGGAACGGCTGCGGCTCATTGCGGAGGCCAACGTCGGCGCCAAGGAGGAACACGAAGTCCTGGGCGCGGACTTCCTGCAGGATTGGGCCGAATACGCGCCGCCGAACACCTTCCGGATCGCGGTGCGCGCCTATTCGTCGTTCAAACTCGCCGAACGGCATCCGGTGGTGCACAACCTGGTGATCTCCAATGTGCCCGGACCGCAGCAGCCGCTGTACTTCCTCGGCTACCGCATCGACGCGCTGTTCCCGTTCGGCCCGGTCTTCCACGGCGCCGGCCTCAACGTCACGGTGCTGTCGGCCAACGGCGATCTCGATTTCGGCTTCATCGCCTGCCGTGAACTGGTTCCCGATCCGGACCGGATGGCCGACGCCGTACACGACAGCATCTCCGCGCTACTGAAGGCGGCTCAGACCCAGCGCTGAGCGCCTCAGCTCTCCCGCCGAGCGGCCACCGCCGCGCAGGCCTCGAGGAGCACAGGGACAAAGGCGTCCGCCTCGAGTACACATGCCGCATGTCCGGCCGATACGAGGAAAATCTCCGCACCGGCGATCATTGTCGCCATCTCCAGCTGCCGATAGACCGGCAGCGCGCGGTCGTGTGTCGTGATCACCACGCCCGTGGGCACCCGCAGGCTCGACAGCCACGGCGAGGAATCGAAGCGCCCCAATTCGGCGATCGCCTGAGTCATCGCCCACCCGCTGGTAGTGCGCAGCTCCGCCAGCGCCCAGCGATCCATTCGCCCTGTCTCCCAGGATATTTCGGGCACATGCGGCAGTTTGGTCGCCGCCTCCGCCACTCTACGACCCGCCGTCTCGGTCATCACCCCGGCGAGCAGCGCCATCCCGCCGTGGAACAGCCGTTCCCGCCATTTCTCCCGGAAACGGTAAGTCGTCGCGCACAGCACCAGGCCGCCGACGAGGTCCGGGCGCCGGTGCGCGACCGTTTGGGCGACGATGCCGCCCATGGAGTACCCCGCCAGGATCGGCCGGTCCACGCCGGTCACCTCCGCGACAGCGACGACGTCGTCGGCCAGTTCGTCGAGATCGAAACGCGGCGAACGGATTCCGTGCCCGTGCCAGCGTTGGTCGAACAGCACCACCCGATAGTGCTCGGACAACTCCGCCAGGGCCGGAAACCAGTTCAGCATCGCCGTGGTCACCAGACCGTGCAACAGGATCACCGTCGGTGCGCCCTCGGGCCCCGGAATATCGACCAGATAGGTCCGCCCGCGCCCGGGCAGATCCACCATTCGCCCCGCGGGCACCGAGGTCGTGCCCGATACGCGGGTACCGAAGCGCCCGCCGGCCGCCCCGCGACCATTGCCCGCCGTCTGCCGCTCCGCCGCCATCGCAACCTCCTGCACCGCCGGCCCGGTCATGAATTAGAACGCGTTCCAATTCGATGGTACCGGGTGCGGTCAGCGGGCTCCGGGCAGCAGCACAGCCGCCCCGGCGAATCGGCCGTGTGCCAGGTCGGCCAGGGCCCGGTCGGCGGATTCGAGCGGATAGGGGTTGATGCGAACCTGCATCCGGTGCCGAGCGCAGAATTCCAGGAATTCGCGGCCGTCCGCGCGCGTGTTGGCCGTGACCGAACGGATCTCGCGCTCCTGGAACAGATGGCGCTGATAGTTCAGCACCGGGATGTCCGTGAGGTGGATACCCGCGATCGACAGCACACCACCGCGGTCCAGCCCCTCCAACGCGGGCAGCACGAGGTCCCCGACCGGCGCGAACAGGATCGCCGAATCCAGCGACACCGGCGGCGGGTCGGCCGCGCCCTGCGCCGAGGCCGCGCCCAGCGCCAGGGCCAACTCCCGCGCGGCGGCGTCGCGGGTCATCACGTGCACCTCGGCGCCCTGCGCCAGGGCGACCTGGGCGGCCAGATGCGCGCTGCCGCCGAAACCGTAGATACCGAGCCGTCCCCCCGGCGGCAGCGCGGCCCGTCGCAGCGCCCGGTAGCCGATGATGCCCGCGCAGAGCAAGGGGGCCAATTCCGCGTCGGCATACCCGGAAGGCAGCGGATACACGTAATCGGCAGGCGCCGTGGCATATTCGGCGTAACCACCGTCGGCGTCCCATCCGGTGTAGCGCGAATTCGGGCACAGATTCTCCGCGCCGCGGCGGCAGTACGCGCACACCCCGCACGTGCTGCGCAACCACGCGATACCGACCCGGTCACCGGGCGCGACAGCCGTCGCTCCGGCACCCGCAGCCACCACCTCCCCCACGACCTCGTGACCGGGCACCACCCGCTGCCGGTGCACCGGCAGATCACCCTCGGCGACATGCAGATCGGTGCGGCACACGCCGCAGGCCAGCACTCGCACCAGCACCTCTCCCGCGGCCGGCTCGGGAATCGGGATCCGGGCGCGGACCGGCGGGGATTCGTCGATCAGACCGGGCCGCACCACCTGCCAGGCGGCCATCGTCGCAGGGCTCATCGCACTCCTTCCGACACCGGAACGCCCGCGCCACGGCGGGAAGATCGATGGTAGTCGTGCACGCTGACGAACCCGGCACATCCGGCCGCCGAGGCGGTCACGAGCACCGGAACGCGGCGTTGATAGCGTCGCCGAGTGCCCCCGCCGTCGACCGCCTTCACGCTGCCCATCGGGCGCGTGCACGCGATCGTCGACCTGGCGCGCCGGCGCGGGTGGGACACCGGGGAACTGCTCGCCGAAGCCGGCATCGCGCCGCAACTGCTGAACCAGGGCCGCGCCCGCGTCACCGTCGGGCAAGCCGTGCATCTGGTGCAGCAACTGTGGCGCAGCACCGACGACGAACTACTCGGATTGGGCCGTCACCCGATGCCGCGCGGCACCTTCCGGCTGGTGTGCTTCGCCCTGCTCGGTTCCCGCGATCTCGCCACCGCACTGCACCGGTTCCGGATGTTCCAGAAGGCCCTGCCGGGATTTCCGCCGCTACAGCTGAGCGCCGACGCCCGCGAGGCGCGAATCGCGTTCGACCTCAGCGATATCCGTCATCCGCACAGCCTGATCATCGACACCATGCTGATGGTCGTCTACCGCTTCCTGGACTGGTCGGTGGGCGGCTCGCTGCGACTGCTGCACGTCGAAGTCCCCTATCCGCCCAACGATCTCGACGACTACGACCTGATCTTCGATGCGCCCGTGCGCTTTTCGGCGCCCCATCCGGCCCTGGTGTTCGATGCCGCCCTGCTCACCGCACCCCTCGTGCGCGACGAGGACGATCTGTTGCGCTTCCTGCGCAACGCCCCCGAGGCCGTGATCGGCCGCGGCGACGATTCGGTGTCCACCGCGGCGCAGGTGCGCCGGATCCTGGAGCGCGGCGGACCACGGCACTGGCCCGGTGTCGAACAGATCGCCGGCGAACTGTCCGTCAGCCCCGCGACACTGCGGCGCAAATTGAGCGAGGAACATACTTCGCCCAGCCGCATCCGCGAACAGATCCTGCGCGATGCCGCGATCGCGGCGCTGGTGCGCGGCGAGACGGTGACAGCGATATCGCGCCGGCTCGGATTCTCCGAACCCAGCGCCTTCTCCCGCGCGTTCCGGCGCTGGACCGGCAGCTCCCCCGGTTCCTATCGCGGTCCCGCCGCCGCGCCCTGAGCGATCCGGTCACAAGATCGAGCGCTGCGGTCATTGGCTGCCGCGCGGCGCGCTCCTACCTTGGCGAACGAACACCGTATTCGACCAAAGGAGTTTCCCCGTGCCGGTGCATCGGTCCCCGTGGATGGACGAAGATCTCGACGCGCTCACCGATTTGGCGCGCCGCTTCTTCGAGAAGGAGTGCGCACCGAACGAGGATCGCTGGGGCCGCCAGCACCACGTCGACCGCGAAATCTGGAACCGCGCAGGCGAATTGGGGCTGCTGTGCATCTCCATCCCCGAGGAGTACGGCGGTGGCGGCGGCACCTTCGCCCACGAGGCCGTGATCGCGATCGAGCAGACCCGCGCCATGGCGCCCAGCCTCGGCAACCCGGTGCATTCCACGATCGTCGCGCACTACATCAACGCCTACGGCACCGAGGAACAGAAGCAGGCATGGCTGCCGAAGATGGCCTCCGGCGAGATCGTCGCCGCCATCGCCATGACCGAACCCGGCACCGGTTCCGACCTGCAGGGCATCCGCACCCGCGCGGTCGCCGACGGTGACCACTACGTCATCGACGGCGCCAAGACCTTCATCTCCAACGGCCTGCTCGCCGATCTGGTGATCGTCGCCGCCAAGACCTCCGAAGGCAAAGGCGCGGAATCGGTTTCGCTGATCGCCGTCGAGACCGACCGAGACGGCTTCCGGCGCGGCCGCAACCTCGAGAAGGTCGGCCAGCACGGCCAGGACACCTGCGAACTGTTCTTCGACGCCGTACGCGTCCCGAAGACCAACCTCCTCGGCGCCACCGAGGGCACCGGCTTCATCCAGCTCATGCAGCAACTACCGCAGGAGCGTCTGATCCTGGCCGTCGCCGCCGCGGCAGCGATCGAGAAGACCGTCGAGATGACCGTCGCCTACACCAAGGAACGCCAGGCTTTCGGCAAACCCATCTTCAACTTCCAGAACACCCAATTCACCCTCGCCGAATGCGACACCATCGCCTCGGTCGCCTGGGCCTTCCTCGACGACTGCGTCGCCAAACACCTCCGCGCCGAGCTCGACATCCCCACCGCCGCCAAAGCGAAATGGTGGCTGACAGAACAACAATGCCGCGTCGCCGACGAATGCCTCCAGCTGTTCGGCGGATATGGGTACATGGCGGAATACCCGATCTCACGGGTGTTCACGGATGCTCGGATCCAGAAGATCTATGGCGGGACGAACGAGATCATGAAATTGATTATCGGGCGTAGCTTGTAGATTGACTGGTGAGAGGCGGTTTTCCGGGGGCAGGATGCGGCGGCGCTCCCGTCTTCCTCCGTCTCTCACCGGAATCGCCGTCAGAATTTCGGCTGCCCGCGGGGTTACCGCTATTCGTATGGCTGAAGATCGTCGATCGCGGGTACTGGGCTCAGAGCACGGTCTTCATCTGTCGGGAAATCAGATCCGTCGTCCAGCGCGGCGAAAGCCGTACCAGCCTGTCCAGGAGGTTGGCGTCCCGGCCGACCACGACGCGGAACTTCCCCTTCTCCATGCCGCCGACGATGCGCCGGGCGGTGTGCTCCGGAGTCGTGGCCGGCACTTTACGGTTACCCGGGTCGATCATCGCGACTCCCGAATTACGGCTGAGGTCGGTGCTGATGTTGCCCGGGAAGACGGTGGTGACAGCGACGTCCGTGTCGGCGAGCTCTTGGTACAGCCCTTCGCTGAATTGTTTGACCGCACCCTTCGTCGCGCTGTAAATCGTCTGCCCCGCGAAGGGCACCAGGCCTGCCAAACTCGCCACGTTGACGAGTCCGGCCTGAGGCCGCTGCCGCAGCTCGGGGAGAAACGCCAGGCACATGTTCACCGTGCCCCAGAAATTGACCTGTACGACGCGCTCGATCTCGCCGCGTTCCAGGGCGGAGACCGGAACGAACCGGTGGATCACACCCGCGACGTTGATCAGCCCGTCGACCTGCCCGTGCTCGGCGATGACAGCCGCCGGCAGCGCGTTCACCGCCGCCACGTCGGTGACATCGACGATGTGTACTGAGATCCGATCGGCGTGGTCCGCGGCGAGCGCTCGGGTCTGCTGTAGCCAGTCACCGTTCAGATCGACCAGAGCGACCCTGGCGCCGCGTTCGAGCAGCCGCAGGACGACCTGCCGCCCGATCCCGTTGCCGGCCCCGGTGACCGCAACGACTTTTCCACCTAGTACTCCAGCCGGACTTGGCGGTCATGGTGTGGGTTGGGATCGTCGCTGGTAGTGGCTGCGGCGGGCGCGGTATTGGTGTCGGCGGCGCCAGTGCGACCAACGTATCCGGTGGCGGGCGGTGTTGACCGGTGTGAGTAGCAGTGTCGTGAGCAGATGCCGGATTTCGTTGCGGGTCAACGCGATCAGGTCGGTCGGTGCGGGATCGGTGGGGTGGGTGATGGCCAGGACGGTGAGGAAGGCGTGGGCGAGCATGGCCAGCAGGGTCCAGCGGTGCCAGGATCGCCACCCTCGGACTTGGTGCTGGTCCAGGCCGGTCAGGGTCTTGGCGGTCTGGAAATTCTCCTCTGTCGACCATCGGCGACCGGCTACCTTCACCAGCCGGGCCAGCGGCGCCGGTGTGTTGTTCGCGCAGCGGTAGTAGGCGAGTTCCCCGGTGCGCTGGTTGCGGCGGATCAGCAGCCAGTGATGCCCGGGAACGGAGTTGTCGCCGATCTCGATCCAGGCCCAGTCGTAGATGCGGGGGCCTTTGGCCCCGTCACCGGCCGAGAGTGGCTGCCACCCTCGTTTCGGCACAGTTTTCGCGAGGATGTCGGCGCGGACGCGCCCGGTCGGTGTCGTGACGCGGTGATCGCGGGCGACAGCGAGGACGTAGCCGCAGCCGCGGGCTTCCAGCGCCGCGCGTAGTTTCGGGTCATTGCCGTAGACCTCGTCGCCGGTCACCCACAGTGCAGGGACACCGGCGTCGAGCGCATCGATGATCAAGCGTTTCGCCAGAGCGGGTTTGGTGGCGAAACCCACCTCGGCGGGAACACCCGCGTCCCGGCAGCGGCCGGGATCGGTGGTCCACGATTTCGGCAGGTAGAGGGCACGGTCGAGGAAAGCGTGCCCGGCGGTCGTGGCGTAGGTGAGATACACCGCGACTTGGCTGTTCTCGATCCTTCCGGCCGTGCCGGTGTATTGACGCTGG